>NZ_RZRK01000227.1:0-8122 GCF_003997835.1 Mesorhizobium sp. M7A.F.Ca.CA.004.12.1.1 | reverse complement strand
GTCTATCTCGACGCCTGGTTTCCGCAGCCCTCGGTGGTGGCGAAGTCAGACCTGTTCATCCATCACGGCGGCAACAACAGCTTTTGCGAAGCGCTGCGCTTCGGCGTGCCGTCACTGATCATGCCCTATTGCTGGGACGGACACGACAATGCGCGCCGCGCCGGAGAAACCGGCGTCGGTGACCATATCGGCCGCGACGCCTGGACCGAAGGAGTGTTGGAGAAAGCGATTCTCGGCCTGCTGGCCGACGATGCCATGCGCGCCCGCCTCAAGGACAATGCAGCCCAAATGGCGCTGAAACCTGGAACGGATGTGGCCGCCCAAGCCATACTCTCTTTGATACGGACATGAACGAAATGCCTGACAACAACACGAATATCTCGCTCTCCAGCGGCAACGACGCCAAGGCCTGGCTGGCCCGGCACGGGATCAACGAAGTCGAGTGCCTGGTGCCCGACACGAACGGCGTCCTGCGCGGCAAGGCCTTGCCGACGGCCAAATTCCTCCAGGCGCTGGAAGATCGCGCGCTCTATCTGCCGAGCAGCGCTTTCCTGGTCAGCATCGACGGCCGCTACTCCGGCTCGATCGACGAGGGTTTTGCCTATTCGGACCCGGACATGCGCATGGTGCCCGATGTCTCGACGCTGTGCCTGGCGCCGGGTGCCGCTCCCGGCAAGGCCTATGTCTTCGCCGATGCCTTCCATATGGACGACCGGCCCTGGATGGCCTCGCCGCGCCATGTGCTGCGCGCCGTGCTCGACCTCTACGCCAGGCGCGGCTGGCGGGCGGTGGTGGCGCCGGAGCTCGAATTTTATCTGACCGCGCCCAATCCCGATCCGGACCAGCCGCTGACCGCTCCGATCGGCGCCAATGGCCGTGCCGAGGGTGTGCAGCATCCCTATGACATGGCCGCGCTCGAGGAGTTCGAGCCGGTGATCCGCCGAGTCTATGACTATGCGGCGGCGGCCGGCCTGCCGCTCGACACGCTGATCCATGAATCGGGTACGGCGCAGCTTGAGATCAACTTCCTGCATGGCGATGCGCTGCCGCTGGCCGACAAGGTGCTGCTGTTCAAGCGGCTGACGCGCCAGGCCGCGCAGCAGAGCGGAATGCACGCCACCTTCATGGCCAAGCCGATCGCCGCACAGGCGGGAAGCTCGATGCATCTGCACATGTCGGTCATCGACGAGGCCGGCAGGACTTTGTTTGCCGGCAGCGACGATGCCGACAGCGCAATGTTCGGCCATTTCATCGGCGGCCTGCAGAAATATGTCCCGGAAATCATGCCGCTGTTTGCGCCCAACGTGAACTCGTTCCGCCGCATAAGGCCGAACCACAGCGCGCCGGCCAACATCGAATGGTCGCATGACAACCGCTCCTGCGGCCTGCGCGTGCCGGCCGGGGGCCGCGCGGCGCGGCGGGTGGAGAACCGGCTTCCGGGTGCGGATTCCAATCCTTACCTGGCGATCGCCGGCTCGCTGCTTGCCGGCTATCTTGGCGTCGAACAGAAACTGGCGCGCTCGGCCGAAGCGTCGGGCAATGCCTACAAGATCAAGAGCACGCTGCCGAAAACGATGGAGGAGGCGCTCGATCGTTTCGAGGCATGTGAGCCGGTGCGGGAACTGCTCGGCGAGGATTTCTTCCAGACCTATCTGCGCGTCAAGAGCGTCGAGCTCGACCTGTTCCAGGGCGTGGTGACGAGTTGGGAACGCGACCACCTTCTGCTGAAGGTGTGAACATGGCTTCCAGTTCAACGGGTTTCAATTCGGGCCTCGATATCGCCAAATCCTATTATGTCGCCACCGCCAATCCGGCGCCGGACCATCCGGCGCTGGTCGGCGACGTCGACACCGACCTGGTTGTCGTCGGTGGCGGCTGCACCGGCCTGTCAGCCGCCCTTCACGCCGCCGAGCGCGGCGTGAAAGTGGTGCTGCTCGAAGGCGGCAAGATCGGCTGGGGCGCGTCGGGCCGCAATGGCGGCCAGATGATCCCCGGCCTGCGCAAGGGCGCCAAGGGCCTGGTCAAACTCTACGGGCCGGAGCGGGCAAAGGTGCTGTTCGATCTTGCCTTCGAGGCACGCGGGCTGGTGCTCGATATCATTGAGCGCCACGCCATCGATTGCGATCTCAGGCTGACCGGCCATCTGGTCGGCGCGGTCAATGGCTCCGACCTCAGGGATCTCGAGGAAGAGGCCGAGTGTCTGGCCACGGTGATGAAATTTCCGCATGCCGAGATCCTGTCGGCGGCGGAAGCCCGAGCCAAGGTCGACACATCCTACCATGGCGCGATGTACGAGCCGCTCGGCGGCCACATGCATCCGCTGAACTACACGCTGGGCCTTGCCCGTGCGGCAGTTGCGGTCGGCGTCATCATCCACGAGAATTCGGTGGTGGTGAAACTGGAGCGCGAGCCTTCGATCCGGGTCTCGACTGCAAAGGGATCGGTCCGGGCCAGACATGTCGTGCTGGCGGGTGACGCTCTGCTCAACGGGCTGGAGCCGCGCGTCAACAGCCGCATCATGCCGGTCGGCAACTACATCGTCGCCACCGAGCCGCTGGAGGGCACACGCAATGTCATCCCGGCCAATGTCGCGGTGTCCGACACCCGCTTCGTCGTCAATTACTACCGCATGTCGGCGGATGGACGCCTGCTGTTCGGCGGCGGCGAACGCTACACGCCGTCACCGCCGGCCGATATTGCCGGCTTCGTGCGGCCGCATATGGAAAAGACCTTTCCGCAGCTCAAGGGCTGCCGCATCGATCAGGCCTGGGGCGGCTTGGTGTCGGTGACGACATCCAGGCTGCCGCACATCGGGCACTATGGCGAGGTCTATTTTGCGCATGGCTATTCCGGCAAGGGCGTCATCCTGTCGACGCTGTCGGGCAAGCTGCTGGCCGAAGCGATCACTGGCGATGCCTCGCGGCTTGACTTGTTCTCGACGCTGACGCCGATGCCGTTCCCGGGCGGCACGGCGCTGCGTGGGCCGCTCTATGTGCTGGGGATGCTATGGTACGCGATGCGGGATCGTATCAAGCATTGATCAGAGGCAATTGTCGACGTTAGCACTGCCCCTCACCTGCCTGCCGGCATCCTCTCCCCGTCAACGGGGCGAGGGACGCTGTTGTCGCCGGTATCGCCAATGTTGCAGGAAAGGCGATGGCGTTGCGCCAGCTACTTTCTCCCCGTCACTATACGGGGAGAAATGCCCGGCAGGGCAATGAGGGGCGGCGCTGGCGTTTGAAGAGTTTTCGGGCGATTGATTAGACGACAAAAAAATCCTCGATGCGCTGCCTGGCCTCAACCAGCACCGGCAGTATCTCCCGCTCCATCTCCGTCACCGAAAACCGCGCCGATTGCGTCGAGACGTTGATGGCCGCCACTGTGCGCTCCGCCCGGTCGCGGATCGGCACGGCGATCGAGCGCAGGCCGAGCTCCAGTTCCTCATCGACGATGGCAAAGCCGTCGGCCTTCGCCTTGCCGATGGCGCCGGCCAGCAGCCTGATATCGGTGATCGTCTTCGGTGTCCGTCTCTCGATGGTCGCCTGACCGAGGAATGCGTCCAATTCCCCTGATGTCAGGCCGGCAAGCAGGATGCGTCCCATCGAGGTGCAGTAGGCCGGCAGCCTGGTGCCGACGTCGAGCGACACGCTGAGGATGCGGCGGCCGGGAATGCGGGCGACATAGACGACATCCTCACCCGACAGGATGGCCGCCGAGCAGGCCTCGTTCAGTTGTGCTGCCACAGAGCGCATGATGGGCGCGGCGAAGGCCCATAGCGAGGCGCCGCCGAGCCAGGTGCGGGCAACCGTCAGCAGGCGCGGCGACAGCGAGAACACGCGGCCGGCCTGTGTTGCATAGCCGGTGGCGGTGAGTGTCAGCAGGAAGCGGCGGGCGCCGGCGCGGGTGAGGCCCGCTTCCTCCGCCATTTCTGTCAGCGTCATGCCCGAGGGATGGCGGGCCAGGATCTCCATGACGGCGAGGCCGCGATCGAGCGAGCCGACATGATCACGGGAAACAGCCGCTTCGTCCATCTTGTCTCCGCGGAACGGCATCGGCGTCAGGATTGACTCCTCGCCCTCGCTCAGCGTAGAAAGTATCGCATACAAAACATATGTTCGCAATACGAACTTTCTGAAACCCGGAGCCGATGCGATGGTCAAGTTCCTGCCGCTCAAACAGGCCGTGGCCGAGAATTTGAAAGATGGCGACTCCGTCGCCTTCGAGGGCTTCACCCATCTGATCCCGACGGCGGCGGCGCATGAGGCGATCCGCCAGGGTTTTCGCGACCTGACCCTGATCCGCATGACGCCGGACCTGATCTACGACCAGATGATCGGCATGGGCATGGCAAAGAAAATCGTCTTCTCCTATGTCGGCAATCCCGGCGTCGGCCTGCTGCGGCGCGCCCGCGATGCCATCGAGAACGGCTTTCCGCGCTCACTCGAAATTGAGGAGCACAGCCATGCCGGCATGGCCAATGCCTATGAAGCGGGTGCTGCCGGCCTGCCCTGCGCGGTGTTTCGCGGCTATCGCGGTGCTGGCCTCGCGGCGGTCAACCCGAATATCAAGTCGGTGACCTGTCCGTTCACCGGCGAGGTGCTGGCCGCTGTCCCTTCGATCCGGCCTGACGTCACCTTCATCCATGCCCAGAAGGCCGACAGGAAAGGTAATGTGCTGGTCGAGGGCATCATCGGCATTCAGAAGGAAGCGGTTCTGGCGGCCAAACGCGCTGTGGTGACCGTCGAGGAAGTCGTCGACAATTTCGACGATCCGCACCCCAATCTGACCGTGCTGCCGCGCTGGACGATCGCGGCGATATCGGTCGTGCCCGGCGGCTCGCATCCGTCCTACGCGCACGGCTACTATGCGCGCGACAATGCGGCCTATCTCGAATGGGACGAGATCGCCGCCGACCGCGAGAAATTCCAGGCGTGGATGCAGGCCTACGTGATCGAGAAGAGCGCCGACGATTTCGCGGCCCGGGTCGAGCATTTGAGGAAAGCGGCATGAGCGACAATCCGGGATTCACCCCCAACGAGATGATGACCATCGCCGCCAGCCGCGCGCTGCGCAACGACGATGTCTGCTTCGTCGGCATCGGCGCGCCATCGGCCGCCTGCAATGTGGCGCGGCTGACGCATGCGCCTGACATCACCCTGATTTACGAGAGCGGCACGATCGGCACCGCGCCTGACGTGCTGCCGCTGTCGATCGGCGACGGCGAATTGTGCGAGACCGCTATCACCACCGTCGCGGTGCCTGAGATGTTCCGCTACTGGCTGCAGGGCGGCCGCATCTCGATCGGCTTCCTCGGTGCGGCGCAGCTCGACAAATTCGGCAACATCAACACCACCATCATCGGCGACTATTTCCATCCCAAGACCCGGCTGCCCGGCGGCGGCGGCGCGCCGGAGATCGCGACGTCGTCGAAGGAGATCTACATCACCATGGCGCAGACCAAGCGCGGCATGGTCGAGAAGATCGACTTCTTCACCTCCTTCGGCCATGGCGAGGGTGGTGACCATCGAAAACGGCTTGGCATAGACACCGCCGGCCCGACGCTGCTGATCACCGATCTCGCCATCTGGAAGCCGGACCCGGTGAGCAAGGAATTCACTGTCGTGTCGCTGCATCCCGGCGTCACGCGCCAGCAGGTGCAGGAGAGCTGTGGCTGGGTGGTAAAGTTCGCGGAGGCGCTTGACGAAACACCGGCGCCAAGCGAACTCGAACTCAAGACATTGCGCGACCTGCAGGCCCGCACCAAGGCGGCGCATGAGGGAACCGGAAAAGCAAAGGCTGCATGACATGGCCGAGGCCTATATCTGCGACTACATCCGCACTCCGATCGGCCGCTTCGGCGGTTCGCTGTCTTCGGTACGATCAGACGATCTTGGCGCGATACCGCTGAGGGCGCTGGCCGAGCGTAATCCCGGCATCGACTGGCAGGCTGTCGACGACGTCGTCTATGGCTGTGCCAACCAGGCCGGCGAGGACAACCGCAACGTGGCGCGCATGGCGCTGCTGCTGGCAGGTCTGCCGAAGGAGATTCCAGGTTCGACCGTCAACCGCCTGTGCGGCTCCGGCATGGATGCGCTGACCATAGCCGCTCGCGCCATCAAGGCGGGCGAAGCGGAATTGATGATCGCGGGCGGCGTCGAATCGATGAGCCGCGCGCCCTTCGTCATGCCCAAGGCCGACACGGCGTTCTCGCGCAATGCCGAGATCTACGACACCACCATCGGCTGGCGCTTCGTCAATCCGCTGATGAAGAAGCAGTATGGCGTCGATTCGATGCCGGAAACCGGCGAGAACGTCGCCGAGGATTTTTCGGTGTCACGCGCCGACCAGGACGCCTTTGCCGTACGCAGCCAGGACAAGGCGGTCGCCGCGCAAGCCAATGGAAGGCTGGCAAAGGAAATCACAGAGGTGACGATCCCGCAGCGCAAGGGCGATCCGGTGGTCATCTCGAAGGACGAGCATCCCCGCGCTGGCTCAACGGTCGAGACGCTGGCCAAGCTGCCGACGCCGTTCCGGCAAGGCGGTACGGTAACGGCCGGCAATGCCTCCGGCGTCAATGACGGGGCGGCGGCGCTGATCGTCGCTTCCGAGGCGGCGGTGAAGACATATGGCCTAACGCCGATCGCCCGCATTCTCGGCGGCGCTGCCGCCGGTGTGGCGCCGCGCATCATGGGCATCGGCCCGGCGCCGGCGACGCAAAAACTCTGCGCGCGGCTTGGCCTGACGCCAAAACAGTTCGATGTCATCGAGCTCAACGAAGCCTTTGCCTCGCAAGGCATAGCCGTGCTGCGCCAGCTTGGCATTGCCGAGGATGCGGAACACGTCAACCCGAATGGCGGCGCCATCGCGCTTGGCCATCCCCTGGGCATGTCGGGTGCCCGCATCTCCGGCACGGCGGCGCTGGAGCTGCGCGAACGTGGCGGCCGTTATGGGCTTGCCACGATGTGCATCGGTGTCGGCCAGGGCATCGCGATCGCGCTGGAACGGGTTTGATCGGCGGCCCTTGCTTGGCCGGCTAAGATCAAGAATCCGGTGCGCGGTTCAAATTTGACCACGTGGACAAAAGTCTGGCGTCGTTCCATACTTCCCCGTCTGACATTTTCACGAACAGCCGGCTCGACACGGCTGTCGAACAGAGGGGAATGCAATGGAAAACCGGAACAATAAATCGCAGATAAAACGCGAAGGGCTTTCGCGACGCAATGTGCTGGAGCTGGGCGCGCTTGGTTTGGCAGCTGCGATGCTGCCGGGCGCCGCTTTCGCGGCGGACAAGAAGCTGAAGGTGGCGGCGATCTTCGCCACGCCGATCGAGGAGCCGTGGGACAACCAGATCCATGTCGCCTTGCAGAGGGCCGAGAAGGAACTCGGCATCGAATACAAATGGTCCGAGAAGGTGCAGACCGCCGATTTCAGCCGCGTCATGCGCGAATATGCGCAAGGCGGCTATGAGCTGGTGCTGGGCGATGCCTTCGCCGCCGAGCGTGAATCGCGCCGCACAGCCAAGCAATTCCCGAAGACCGCCTGGCTGTTCGGCTCCGGCGCCGGCCCGGCGGAACCCAATTTCGGCGTCTTCGACAACTGGATCCACGAGCCGGCCTATCTCTCCGGATTGATCGCCGGCAAGATGTCGAAGTCGGGCACGATCGGCGCCGTCGCGGCGATGGGCATTCCGGAAGTCAACCGGCTGGTCAACGCCTTCTTCGCCGGCGCCAGGGAGGTCAATCCCAACATCAAGAAGAAGGTCGCCTTCATCGGTTCCTTCTTCGATCCGCCCAAGGCCAAGGAAGCGGCGCTCGCGCAGATCGACGCCGGTGTCGACGTCATCTATGCCGAGCGCTTCGGCGTCATCGAAGCGGCGGTGGACAAGAAGATCCTTGCCATCTCCAACATGTCCGACCAGTCGAGCCTCGGCCCCGACACGGTCATCACCGGCCCGGTCTGGGACATGTATCCGACGGTCGAGCAGGCGATCAAACTGGTCAGGGCCGGCGTCTTCACCGCGCAGGACTATGGCGACTTCTCGCGCATGGCCAAGGGCGGCTCGCATCTGGCGCCCTACCACAAGTTCGACAAGACGCTGCCGGCGGACGTCAAGGAGCTGGTC
>NZ_RZRK01000226.1:0-8144 GCF_003997835.1 Mesorhizobium sp. M7A.F.Ca.CA.004.12.1.1 | reverse complement strand
GTTTGCATATTTCGTCGGCAACCTGTCGGCCGAAGACTTCTTCAGCTGGGGCTGGCGCTACCCGTTCTTCGTCGCCTTCGCCATCAATGTCGTCGCCCTGTTCGCACGGCTGCGCATCGTGGTGACGCCGGAATACACCAAACTGTTCGAAGGCCAGGAACTGGAGCCGACTTCCGTCCGCGAGACGTTGCGCGCCGAAGGGCGCACTGTCGTGCTCGGCGCCTTCGCGCCGCTGGCGAGTTTCGCCCTGTTCCACATGGTGACGGTGTTTCCTCTGTCCTGGATTTTCCTGTTCACGCGCGAGGGACCGGCACGGTTCCTCGTCATCGAGACGATCGGAGCTTTCTTCGGCCTGGCGGCAATCGCGATCTCGGGCTTCGTCGCCGACCGGGTTGGGCGCTGGCCCTTGCTCGGAGGCTCGGCGGTGGCCATTGCCGTGTTCAGCGGTTTCGCGCCACAGCTGCTCGATGGCGGCTTCGTCGGAGAGTCCGTCTTCATGGTCTTGGGCTTCGTCCTGCTCGGCCTGTCGTTCGGCCAGTCTTCAGGAGCACTCGCCTCGAACTTTTCAAAGACCTACCGCTATACAGGGGCGGCGCTGACCTCGGATCTCGCCTGGCTGTTCGGGGCGGGCTTCGCCCCCATAGTCGCCCTGTTCCTGTCCGCCCATTTCGGGCTGATCTCATCAGGCGCCTATCTGTTGTCGGGAGCGCTATGCACGTTGCTTGCGCTGAGACTCAACCAGCGCCTGGATCGGACGCCCGCTTGAGTGACCTGCTTGGCCAGGGCTGGGGACCTCCCGGCCCAATGACGTTGCACGACAAGACCAACAAACAGAATTTTCTGCTTCTGATTCAACTGCGCTGGATCGCGGTCGGTGGTCAGATCGTGACGATCCTGTTCGTCCGCTACGTGCTCGGCATTGGATTGCCGCTGGTCCCGATGGCGGTGGTGATCCTGCTGCTGATCGCTCTCAATGTCGCCAGCCTGCGCCGGCACAGCAGCCAGGACGCGATCACCAACACCGAGCTGTTTCTTGGACTGCTGCTCGACGTCACCGCGTTGACGGTCCAGCTTTACCTGAGCGGCGGCGCGTCCAATCCCTTCATTTCGCTTTACCTGCTCCAGGTCATCCTGGGCGCGGTGCTGCTGGAGACATGGTCGGTTTGGGCGCTTGTCTTCATTGCAAGCACGTGCTTCATCGCGCTGACTACTTTTTACCGTGAGATCAGCCTGCCCGCCGCACACGGGGCCGGGCTGTTCAGCCTGCACATCCAGGGCATGTTCATCTGTTTCGTCCTGGCGGCAACGCTTCTGGTGCTGTTCATCACCAGGGTCCAGAACAACATTCGCACCCGCGACGCCCATCTTGCGGATTTGCGCCAGCAGTCGGCGGAGGAGGCTCACATCGTCAGGATGGGCCTGCTCGCCTCCGGTGCCGCGCATGAGCTCGGCACGCCGCTGGCCACGCTTTCCGTCATCCTCAATGACTGGCAGCGCATGCCGGCTCTCGAGGCAGATCCGGATCTGGCGCAGGAAATCCGGGAGATGCAGGGCCAGTTGGACCGTTGCAAGAAGATCGTTTCGGGAATCCTGATGTCGTCGGGCGAATTGCGCGGCGAAGGCACGGTTCGCACCTCCGTCGACGCCTTCCTGGCGGAGCTGGTGGCCGAATGGAAGTCGACACGGCTGCCGCAAGGCTTCGAATACACCAGGCGTTTCGGCGCCAACCAGGAGATCGTCTCCGATCCCGCGCTCAAACAGGTGATGTTCAATGTACTGGACAACGCACTTGAAGCGTCGCCTCTATGGGTGGGGTTGACCGTCAGCCGCCAGGCGGACGATCTCATCATCGAAGTTGTCGACGTGGGACCGGGATTTGAAGAAGCCATGCTTGCTGAATTCGGCAAGCCCTATACGTCGACCAAGAACCGGCCAGGTAGCGGGCTCGGCCTGTTTCTGGTCGTCAATGTCATCCGCAAGCTGGGGGGTACCGTCACCGTAAGAAATAGAACCGAGGGGGGAGCTTCGGTTACGTTGCATCTGCCACTGGCTGCTCTGTCTCCACGAGGGCACAATGCCGACTAAACGCACGCTGTTGATCGTCGAGGACGATATCGCCTTTGCCAACGCACTGCGCCGGTCTTTCGAACGGCGTGATTACGAAACGCATAGCTGCCGGAGCGTCGACGGCGTGCATGCGCTGATCGGCACCGTTGCCTTCCAATATGCCGTCGTCGATCTCAAGCTCGCCAGCGGCTCGGGCCTGGAATGCGTCAGGGCGCTGCACGAGCACGATCCTGAAATGCGGATCGTCGTGTTGACCGGCTTTGCAAGCATCGCCACCGCTGTCGAGGCGATCAAGCTCGGCGCCTGCCAGTATCTCGCCAAACCCGCCAACACCGACGACATTGAAGCCGCTTTCGGCCAGGTCGAGGGCAATGCTTCGGTGCCGCTCGCCGAGCGACCAACCTCGATAAAGAACCTCGAATGGGAGCGCATCCACGAAATGCTGGTGGAGGCCGACTTCAACATTTCCGAGACAGCACGACGGTTGGGCATGCACCGCCGGACGCTGGCGAGGAAGCTGGAGAAGAGGCGTGTGAAGTAGGCACGATCTACCGGGCATCGCACATCGTGCCGATACCAATGATAAAATTGATGCCGGCAACAATCGTTACATTCGAACGATGTCCTCCGAAGGGAAAAAATTGGCAGGGCAGGGATTAAAATCCCCACATGCTCCGTAAACAGGACATGAAACCGTCAATGCCACGTTTTGACATCATAGGACAGCTCGGTTCGCTGCGCCGCTATGCGCGCTCGCTGACGCGCGACAGCACCGACGCCGAGGATCTTGTCCATGACGCGCTGGTGCGCGCTTATGAGCGGCGCAGCACGTTCCGCTCCGGCGGAAACCTGCGCGCGTGGCTGCTGTCGATCGTCCACAACACCTTCATCGACAAGATGCGGTCCCGCAAGTCCGAAGCGTCGCGCGTCGAACAGGCTGGATACCTGGCCGACGGCAGCACGCCGGCACCACAGGAACATTCGGTGCGCCTGGCGCAGGTGCGCGAGGCTTTTTTCAGCCTGCCGGAAGAACAGCGTTCAGCGCTGCACCTCGTCGCCATCGAAGGCCTCTCCTATCAACAGGCCGCCGATGCCAGCGGCGTGCCGCTCGGCACGCTGATGTCCCGCATCGGCAGGGCGCGCGCCGCACTGCGCGAGATGGAGGAGCCGGCGAAGGCAAAAAACCACCTCAGGATCGTTGGAGGCCCGTCATGACCGCAACTGTCGATCCCGTGACCGATATCGACCTCGACGCCTATGTCGACGACCAGGTCGACGTCACCCGCCGCATCGAGGTCGAAGCATTCTTGTCCGCTCGCCCGGAGGCGGCGGCGCGTGTGATGTCGGATCTCAGGACCCGCGATGAACTGCGCGTGGCGCTTGCCGGCTCCAAGGGCATGGCGCGCCCTGCGACCGCCGATGCCGCGCGGCGGCTGGAGAGGGGGCTTGCCCGCGGCCGGCTCTTCGGCGTGTTGCAGCGCGCGGCGGCGGTAGCCGGCTTCGTCGCCGCCGGCTGGCTGGCAAACGGCATCATCGGGCCGATGTCGGTGACCAAGGTCGTCGCCTCGCCGCAGCCGCCCGCCTATGTCGATGAGGCGGTGCAGGCCCACAGGACGACGCTGGTGCGCGAGAGCATGCCATCGCAGGCGGAAACGCCCAATTACAACGCCGGCGAAATCCGCGCCGCCACTGCCATCGTCATGCCGTCGCTGCCGACGGATTGGAGGGTGCGCGACGTGCAGATCTATCCGTCGCGCTTTGGGCCGAGCGTCGAGATGGCGGTCGAGACGAAAGACATGGGGCTGGTGTCGCTGTTTGCGATCCGGCCCGGAACCTTCGACGTCGTCAAGCCGGCGATAGCGCCCTCGGGCGACATTTCGTCGGCCTATTTCCAGATCGGCGATGTCGCCTATGCGGTGGTCGGACGAAGCGAGGTCCACGACCTCGACCGCGCCGCCGAGACGCTTGCCAAGACGCTTTACTGATCGATCCACAAAGGAGAACGCAAATGAACACCCCCAATCTGGGATATCGCGTCGGCGCCGGCGCCCAAACCGGAGCCATCTTCGACGAGGGCCTGCGCCAGCATATGCTGCGCGTCTACAACTACATGGGCGTCGGCCTGGTGGTCACCGGCCTCGTCGCCTTCATGATCTCATCGACGCCGGCGCTCTACGTGCCGATCTTCTCCAGCCCGCTGAAATGGGTGGTGATGCTGGCACCGCTCGCCTTCGTCTTGCTGTTCTCGTTCAAAATGCAGACCATGTCGGCGGCGAGTGCCCAGGCGATGTTCTGGGCCTTCTGCGCGGTCATGGGCCTGTCGCTCGCCTCTGTGTTCCTGGTCTTCACCGGAACCAGCATCGCGCGCACCTTCTTCATCGCCGCCACCATGTTCGGCGCCACCAGTCTCTACGGCTACACGACAAAGCGCGACCTGACCCAGTTCTCGTCATTCCTGATCATGGGCCTGATCGGCGTGGTGATCGCCAGCATCGTCAACATCTTCCTCGGCTCGACCGCGCTGCAGTTCGCCATCTCGGTGATCGGCATCGCCGTGTTCATCGGCCTGACCGCCTGGGATACGCAGACGATCAAAGAACAGTATGCCGAGAATTTCGACGCGGAATCGCGCCAGAAACTTGCCGTCTTCGGCGCCTTCTCGCTCTATCTGAACTTCATCAACATCTTCCAGCTGCTGCTGAACTTCACCGGCGAACGCGAGTAATCCGGACCGTAGCAGGCAACATTTCGCAACTTACCGTGGCCGGAGGGAAACCTCCGGCCACGGTTTTTTATTTGAGGCAGCATTTGCCATGTGCGGTGGATCGTTCATCGCGGCTGACTGAGACGCGATGTAAATCTGCCGCTCTTGAGTTCGCACGTCCCCTTTTGCTAGCCTGCCGGCCACGCCAGATAGCCGCGAGGACGCATGGAACAGGACAGCCTGACGCTTCACGGTGACGGCATCTCGGCGACTGTTGTCGGGCAGGGCGCCGAACTTGTCTCCCTACGCGATGCCGACGGCACAGAGTTTCTGTGGCAGGCCGGTCCGGAATGGCGGCGTCACTCGCCGGTGCTGTTTCCAATCGTCGGCCGGCTGAAGGGCGACCAACTGCGCCATCGCGGCCAGACCTATCCGATGACCCAGCACGGCTTCGCGCGCGACAAGCCGTTCGCCTGGGCGCAGAGGGGACCACGATCCTGCACGTTGGTGCTCACCGACGATGCCGATACCCGCGCGCACTACCCCTTCGCCTTTCGCCTGGCAGTGACTTACACGCTGGACCGCCATCAGCTTGATGTGACCTTCGACATCACCAACACCGGCGATGAGCCGCTGCCGGCATCGATCGGGGCGCACCCGGCGTTCAATTGGCCTTTGCTTCCGGATCTGGCCAAGACGGATTACCAGCTGACCTTTGCCTCCGCCGAGCAAGCGCCGATCCGCCGCCTGAAGGACGGCCTGCTGCTGAAAGCGCCACAACCGACGCCTGTGGAAGGCAAAAGGCTGGCACTCTCCGAAAGGCTCTTCGGCGAGGACGCGGTGATCATGGATCGGCCCGTCAGTTCCAGCGTGCGCTACGCTGCCGAGAGCGGTCCCGCGATCGAGATGTTGTGGCAGGGATTCCAGGAATTGGGTATCTGGTCCAAACCCGGCGGCGCGCCATTTCTTTGCATCGAACCCTGGCATGGCCTTGCAAGCCCGGTGGATTTCGATGGTGAGTTTATCGATAAGCCTAGCGTGATGTTGATCGAGCCTGCCGCGAAGCGTGTTCTGAGCTATCAGGTACGTCTGCTGCAGCGTCGTGCGCGAATGGCTGAATTGGAGTGAGCCCAGTGAATTCTGAAACAATCGAGATCTACCATCCACGTGGTGTTTTGAATTTGGGCCAATGGGACATTGGCGGTCTCAAGCTCAAAGTCTATGGCCTCGTCGCAGACAACAAGAAGGTCGACGGACCCATGGTGACCCTGGCACAGTCATTCGTGCGACAGGAGGTTCTGCCGCGTGTGGTGGACGAGGGTGACGACAATGGCATGGGCTTTGTGATTATTCATCCTGGCGAGCTGGGTGTTTCCATCTCGGTTCACTGGTGGATACAAGGTTCGGTGCTTTGTCAGCATATCTATCGGAAGCTGTATTCCGCCGCCGAACCGATGGATACGGTAAAGAGATCTGTTGTTGCCTGTGTTTGGGAATTGGCTCTGATAAATGCCGAGCAGGAAGCTTGGCGAAAAACGATGATGAAAAGCGAGCCCAGTCCGTCAGGATACATGGACGCTCGAGCTGGCTTCGAAGCTGCATAGAGACCGCCCATGATCGACTATGGCGTGGTCGCTCAGACCGTCGGTGCCCAATGAAGCTGTATTTCAGCCGCAATCCGAACCCTCGGCTCGCGCTCGCGGTGGCACGCTACCTCGACGCGAAAGTCGAATTTGAATTTGCCTCGCCATTCGCTCCGGGGCAAGCGGAGAAATTTCGCCGGTTAAATCCCAATCTCTCGCTGCCCATCCTCGCGGAAGAAGAGGGAAAAAGCCTCTGGGAGGCAGACGCCATAGCCTGCCGGCTCTCGCGCGATGCGCATTCGGATTTCTGGCGCACCGGCGATGACGAACCCGAGATGATCCGCTGGCTGAGCTGGGGCAAGGAGCACTTCGCATTCGCTTGCGACATGGTGCATTTCGAACGTGGGACCAAACAGCGGTACGGCATCGGCCCGATCGATCAGAAGCGGGTGGAGGAGGGCCTAAACCAATTCCATACGGCCGCGGCAATACTCGACGCCGTGCTTGCCGAGCGGCAGTGGCTGGTCGGGAATTCGGTTTCCTATGCCGATTTTCGAATGGCGACCTTCCTGCCGTTCAACGAAGCCGCCAGATTGCCGCTCGACGATTATTCCTCTGTCAGCCGCTGGTACCGTCGGCTTGAAGACATCGGCGCCTGGCGTGACCCTTTCAAGGGGATGGATGCACCCGAATTGCCGCCGGTGCCGCAAACGGCTGTCGCGGACCAGCGGTGAGAACGCGCGCGAAGAGCCGCGCAGCAGGCCGAGCCTACCAAGGCAATGATGTGCGGGGGATCGGATGAATATCTATGTCCTGAGCGTGGTCGAAGGACAGGAATGGGTCCTTCCCCGACAGGCGGACGACTACCAGCTGTTTTCGATGCTCTGCGGCCGGAAGCAGACACAATGGCATCCGCCCGGGATGGAGATCCTGTGCGAACACGACGACGGTACGCTCCGGCAATATTCAGATTTTCCATGGCTTGGCGAGCATGTGCTCATCCTGCGGGCGAGGGCGTTGAAGTTGCTTCGGCCAACCCTCGAACCGTACGGTGAATTCCTGCCGCTTCGTGCCGACGAGGCCATATCGCTCTTCAATGTCACCACCGTGATCGATGCGCTGGACGAGGAACGTTCAAAGATCGTTCGCTTTGACGACGGCGGCATAATGGTGATCGAAAGCCTCGTCCTTCGAGCGGACGCAATCGGCGGTACCGAGACATTCAAGCTGCCCGAGCGTGCCGATGGGGTGCGAATATCCGATATCTATCTGCAGGAGACGATCGTACGCCGGATCGGGGAGCTTGGGCTCAAGGGCATTGCTTTCAACTTGGTCTGGAGCGACGAGCCGGCCGGACAAGGCAGGATCGAGTACCCAGGTGTGGAAAAGGGCATTTCAACCGCAAGCTCGCTCACGCGCCTTTGGGCCGGTCTGCGGCGAAAAGCAGGGTTTTGATATCAAACCTGCCGGACGACGGTGCCGACCACATTGACGAGAAGGCGCGCGGCGGTCAGCGCTGACAGGCCGTCGATATCGGCCGGAGGATAGAACTCGACAAGGTCGAACCCTGCGATCCGGGCCCGTCTGCCGAGGCCGGCGATCAGGTCGATCACCTGCGTGTAGGTGAGACCGCCGGGTGTACGCGCCGCCACGCCCGGCATGACGCTTGGATCGAGGCTGTCGCAGTCGAGGGTGACGACAACCCGCGCGCCTTCCGGAATATGCCGGAGCGCGGCTTCGACGCCCTGAGCGTGAACCTCGCGGGCGGTCACGAAGTGGCTGCCATAGCG
>NZ_RZRK01000225.1:0-8167 GCF_003997835.1 Mesorhizobium sp. M7A.F.Ca.CA.004.12.1.1 | reverse complement strand
GACTAGGGCAAACGCTAATTTACTGTCGGCTGCGATCCATGGGCGTTCGGGACGAGTAGCTGTTGCCGTTCAACGATTATTGGCAGCAGCCAGGCACCCGCGGACACTGCTATCTCGCAAAGCCGTAAGCCACGCTCTTCTGATAGCCCGGTGCGCGTTTGCCCCCGTATCGGTGCGTATGCGGGAACGACGGAATGCAGCCAACAGAGACTAGTTCCATGTCTCGGGACCGAGGGACAAAAGGTTGGCATCCTTTCCAAGGTGCTCGCATAGACCTGCTACTGCGAGGTTATGGTCACTGCGTTGACTGAGGCCGGACACCGCAATCGCTCCAATCACGCCCACCCCTTTGACCCGGATTGGAAAAGCCCCGCCGGCTAGAACGAAATCCTGTGGATTCAGACCGTATCCGGGAGGGAAAGTGCGATCCTCACGTTGCTGCTGTAGGGCTAAGAGATAGCTGCTCTTGTGAAAGAGCTTGACTACGTTAAGCTTGCGCCGTGCCCATTCACCATTCGACGCCGTTGATGTCGGAAGCGCGGCGTAGAATAATTGACGATCCCAGAGCCGAATGTCGATAACGATCCCGACCTGTTCGCGCACTGCGATGGAACGAAGCGCGCAGCCTAGCTTAAAGGCCGCTGTTTCTTCAAAAGATTCGAAGACGAGCACGGATTCCTGTTGAACGATTTTCGGGACATCACTCGCATCCCCCTCTGAAGCCAAACTGCGCGTCATCTCTCCCGTCTTATCCGTCATGTCGAACTGTCCGCGTGCTTTTGCAATCGCGCCAAGGAGTCGGAATACAGGCGGTTAATGGGTCTAAGCAGCGCGTAAGACGTGCAGCCACGCGGCCTTATCGGCGAGTTCCTCGCTAATAGCTTCGGCCGTTGCCCATAGAGGCACTGGGTTTCTGATTTGATGTGCAAAATATCCATCCAATCATCCTACGCCCTGTCAAATACTCGGGATGGTGCTAGACGTCTAGGATGAATGGGCCTTTGAACGGTGTAGCAATTATCTGCCAATGACTGATCATACATTTTTCGCGATTTTGTTTGTGGGGAGACAGGGGTCCAGCTATCTCCAGGCTTTGCTTGACTCTCACCCAGATGCAACGTGCGAAGGCGAGCTATTCTCACCGACGGCGCGCTTAATCGCCGACTTGGTCAGGCGGCGCACAATATCTTTCAGAAACTCCCGTCAGAAGGACGTGGCTAGCTATCTTGAGAAGATGCTCCACAAAAAGGGTAGCAGGGTCACCGGTTTCAAAATGCCCTACCTGTCTCTGCTGGAGCATACTGACGCGGTAGAAGCATTCAAGAGATTCGGATACAAGATTGTCCGCTTGTCACGCGACAACCTGTTGGATCAATATATTTCGTACAGACTTGCGGCTTTAAATAATTCATGGAGATCGGACTACGGGCCGACAAAAATAAATGACTTTTATGCAGATCCAAATGATGTATTGACCGCTTTTGAGAAATGGACAAGCGACAACTCCGCTTTGCACCGGATAGCGAGTGAATTTCCCAATTTGCATGTAACATATGAACAGTTGGTCGACGGCTCTGGCGTATTGCGCTGCCTCGAATTTCTGAATTTGCGCGATGCACCTCTCGAAAGCCGTTTCAAAAGGCAGAGAACCGGCGCTCAATCTGAGATCATCTCGAACTACGACGAACTGAAGGGTCACTTTATCCAGACAGGGTGGGCGCGCCATTTTCTGGACTAACCCCGGTTCCAATTCACTGCAATTGGGCGCCCAATCATGCAGACGCCACAATTACTCCCAACTGTTCGTCCCTTTGTCCCCGGGCTAGCCGAGCGCCTCCCAATGAGCGACCCCATCTCCATTGATCTTCCGGTCGCTTCCGCGCCCTCGATATGGCGAGCTAGTGGCGCCGCTGCCGCCGGCCGCGTTGGCATATTGGCTGCAGGTCTTGCGAGCTCCTTGCTACTTCCTCTTGCCTTGCCTCCAGACAAAGTCGGCATCTATTTCATTGCTCAGATACTCACCTCAGGATTTGCAATCCTGGTTCAATTGGGCCTCACATTTACTGTGCCGGCGCTTGTCTCGGCCGCGACCGCGAAAGGAGACTTTGGACGAGCGCGGGATCTTATAGCTAGGATCCAGGGACTAGTTGTCTCTTTCGGCCTCATCACAGCATTGGCATTCTGGCTTGCAGAACATTGGATCGGAAGCAGCGGAGGCAACGAATGGGGAGAAATTTTGCCGATAGTCGCCGTAGCCATTCCCTGCGCAGCTTTGGGGTCTGTCCAAGTCGAACTGCTTCGAGCGGTTCACTCGATTCGGAGTTCGGCTTTCCTCATGGCCTTCCCTAGTGCCATTGTGGCCCTCTTCCTCGCGTTTGCCCTCGTGACACACAGCAGCGTCACCCTTCATCAGGTCCTATTGTGTAGTTTGGTCGGCTTCGCGATGGCAGCGGGTTTTGGCGCTTTTAGCATTTTTATGATGTCGCGCCGCTGGACTGAGCCAGCAAACGTAGAGACAAACCTACGAGCGATTATCCTTCGTACTCTGCCGAATCTCGCGACAACCTTGATGTTGTTCGGTCTATCTCAGGTCGACATGGTTCTGCTGACGCTCTTCACTAGCTTCTCAGAAGTTGCGCAATATGGTGTCGCTTTGAGGATTTCGACGGTACTGATCATGCCGCTCAGCATCGCAAATTCCGCCTTTGCCCCTTCTGCGGTACAGCATTGGACGCTGGGCGACCGAGTGGGACTTCAGCGATCTCTCAGAACATTGGTTGGTGTTTCGACGCTCCTGACTTGCTTAATGTATTTCGGGTTGGTGACTCTCGGCTATGCCGCTGTGCAGATTTGGAACCCACACTACGAAAGTTCTTTGTGGATAGCGCTGATCTTAGGCTGCGGCCAAGTTTGCCATGTTCTCGGCGGATCGTCAGGAGTTTTGTTGATGGTGTTAGGCGACGAAAAGTTTGCTTTTCGCATTACCTTGGGTACCGGCCTCGCAACCGTCGTATTGTGTACGGCTGGCGTTCTGATGGAGGGCCCGCTTTTACTCGCGTCGGCCGCGGCGTTTTGCAATGCGCTTCAGGTAGGTTTCTTCTCAGCGCGAGCCCGTAAGATATTCGATGTCGATCCAACAATCTTGTCGGTCGTTAAAGGCAAGTAGCGCGGAAGCTGACTAGTTCGGCTTGTCCTTGTGGGACTTGAACCTGTGAGCACCCGGGTCCCCCACCAGGCCACTGAGAACCAAGAGGCCAAACAAGGCCATAATGCAACCCACCCCGGCAAACAACATTATCCAGTACATATAACACCACCCCCGCCATTAGATACCCCAGATAAGGCTGATCTGCAAGATATCCCTAATGTAAGTAGTGGTTAGACGGTTCTCCGGCGACTGCGTTGCTCGCCGTGCCCAGCCTGTGGGTAAGGTGACACCCCTAGGCGTTGCATGACGGAGATACGAAGCCCCAGCTTCGCTTTACGCGTTCCTTGTGAGATTGCGCTTTGCGCCTTTAGCCTTGATACCCTTTGGGGCTGGCTTCTTGGCCGGCGCTTTCTTGGCGGGATCCTTCGTGGCAGGCTTTAGCCCTAGCCCTATCGACTTTGCCAACTCCGATCGCTGTGCGGCATAGCTTGGCGCCACCATGGGGTAGTCGCGAGGCAAACCCCATTTCGTGCGGTACTGTTCGGGCGTCATCCCAAGCAAACCCAGATGGCGCTTCATTGACTTGAATTTGCGACCGTCTTCCAAACTTACGATGTAATCCGGAAAGATCGACTTCTTCGGGTTCACGGCCGGCGTCAGCGGCGGTAGCTCCGCGACCGCTGTCGGGCCCAATTTCGAAAGCGCGGCGTTGACCGAAGAAATAAGATCCGGCAGCCCAGCCACTGGCACGGCGTTATTTTGTACAAACGCGGCGACAATATCGACCGTCAGCTCAATCAGATCTGTGTTTCGTTCAATTTCATCGGTCAATTGTTCACTCCTGAATTGGCAGTGCGAACCTATTTTGAATTGTCGCTTTGCGCAATGTTGGTATGAGGCAGATCAATAGAACCGGCGGGCTAATCCTGCGGTAAAGGGTGTTCAGAGGTCGTCACGCTGTGCTATCATTGCATGGCCGGAACAACCGCGAAAATCGGGCATTCGCATCACCGCCTTGGTCAACCAGGGCTGACATCAACCAGCTTCCCCCTCGATCATCATTGAGAGATTGTCGTCCCAAGCGGATGGCATCGATTGGTTAGCCGTGTTGCGAGTGATGCAAAATGGCCTCTCCCGAAAAGCCCGTCATCGATTTCAGCTAGGCGAAATCGGATCTGATCAAGACCATCATTGGCGATTGGCCCATTGCCAACGCTTATCTCCCGGTGCCGCGTCTGTTCGATGAGGAAAGCGAGACCGAGGGCTCTGCCTAACCGCACAAATCCAGGTAGTCGCACAAAAGCGCCAATAACGCCCTCGTCCGTCGCGTACAACTGCCCTCAGTCGTTTCAGCGTGTCGCGTGACAGTGGCCACCCGCGACAACGAACGTGCTGGACGACAACGGACTGCGGCTGACGTTGATCTACTGATGACTCAAACCTGCGCCAATTATCGCCCAAGAAGTGACTTGGCGAACTCCTCGATGATTGGGCAAATCTCTGTCATCTTGTCGGACACGCCCTAAGAATTGCCGGCGTCCACGTAGGCCATAGTCGTTTCAAATCCATAGAGGGATTGCAGTTCGATCAGCCGGTCGTAACCGACGCTATGAATTTCCTTTTCAGCCAACCATGTTTTGGATGCCTGAACCATCGCAGGGTATTTCGGTGGATCGAAGTCAGCCTTAGTCGCATTGTCCCAATTGCAGTTATTGTTATCGATCGCGGCGAGCAATTTGATTTGTTCCGCAACGGCTTCTGAGGGCCGTCCCGGGCGAAGCATGCTCCAGTTTCCGGCATCGATGTAAAGCTGCTCACAGGCGCTCTCAGGCATGCCTAACCCGGTTTCCTGCCCTTGCTCAAATGAACCTAGTTTCTTGCCGACCTGATCGAACGCGAGGGATTGAAGCCGCCGAGCTTCATCCAGATAGAAACGGTCATTGTCGCAAACTCGGTTGCTGAGGATACGCCCAGCGATTATGTATTTCGCCATCTTGCCTGTCATGGGCTGATCGGCATACGCACCCGCGGCAAAGGTCGTGAGCGCTAGGGCGCAGACTACGGCGCGGGTGTGGATCATGGTCTGTGCCCCTGAATTCTCAGCATATAGCACCGCGCCGGCCGGAGAATGCAACACGGGCCGGCTATGATTCCTCGGGAAATCCTGCAGGGAAGCGGCATTCGGATGCCGCAAGTGACGGCAAACGCGGCACGCCCATTAACCACCTTCCAGGATAGAGCGGACCCCAAACGGCACGTTGGGGGTTTAAGTTGCATGGAAAATCACCAGCACCGATTCTACTGTCATATTGAACGCGACGGATCGTGGGGAGTTTGGGATTGCGTCGCCAATAGGCCGGCAAGGTTGGGCGGTGGCGACCTTCTCGGGTGCACTGCCCAAAGGGCTCAAGCTGCGGAACACGTCCTGACGAGAATTTACGACGGCGGACTTGATGCCGTCGCTATCCGCATTGCGGGAATTGTCAGTTCTGCAGGTTCGGCCTGATCGATCTCGCGTTGGCCGCCTATCACGAATTGTCGGTTTCGTACTAAGCAGAGTTCTGTACGATTCCAACCCTTTAACTTTGAACGTCCATGTTTTGTAATTTGCCGGCTGAGGGGACGCCGTGCATCGAATCGCATTTCAGTGTCAATCGCGCGCCACAAGGCGTATCTTCATTGAATCGTCTGCACGTTTTTACGGGCGCGGACGGCAGGGAGATTGGAAAGCTCTTGCCCCAAGTGGGATTGAGCTATGACCAATCTAGTGAATGATTCCTATAAAAACGAATTGCTGCGTCGGCTCAACTCCGATGACCTAGCGCTTTTGCAACCGCATCTTGAGCGATGTGCTCTAAATCTGAGAATGAATCTGGAGACGGCCGATTCTAATATCGAGACGGTCTATTTCCCGGAGGACGGCATTGCTTCCGTGGTGGCCACAGCGTCAGGAAAAGAAACAGAGGTTGGGCTCGTCGGCTTTGAGGGAATGACCGGTGGCGCGCTCGTGATGGGCGCTGACTATGCGGCGCATCAATGTTACGTACAATCGCCCGGTAGCGCTTACCGCATCGGAGCTGAGCCCTTCAAGGAGGCTCTTGCGAACAGCCCGACGCTGCGCCTCTTCCTCTTGCGCTATGTCCACTATTTCCACATCCAGACCAGCTATACGGCCCTGAGCAACGCACGATCGAACCTTGAAGAACGTTTGGCGCGATGGCTTTTGATGTGTGATGATCGGGTCCACGGCGAACGCCTTGCGATCACTCATGAGTTCCTGTCAATTATGCTCGGAGCAAGGCGCCCAGGAGTCACGGTTGGGTTGCAGGTGCTGGAAGGGCGGGGTCTCATTTATTCCCGACGGGGCGAAGTGGATATCCGAGACCGCAATGGTCTTAAAGCATCTGCAAATGGCACCTATGGGCAGCCGGAGGCACACTATGTTCGGCTGCTTGGAGAATGATGCTATAGGTCGTTATCTAATGGTCGCTCGGGCGACGCTACTTTTCCGTATCGCCTCGAATATCACTTCGGATACGCTCCAGACCTCTTCATATATCTCGTCGGGCTTGATTCCACCATCTCGTGCGGCGTCCATCATCTGGTCCGCAAGGTCGCTGGCCGCGATTGGGTCGCCGGTTGTGGTAACCGGCAGATGGCCCGCGATCCAATCGTCGATGAACATGCAGCCGCGAGCGCTCATTCGGCCACACCAGGATCATAGTGGACGATGGCATCGAGGATAGTGCGATAGAGGCTGTCCACCTCCTCGTCTATTTCTTCCCGTTTGATCCCCAAGGACCTGGCGTCGGCTATTAGCTTATGCGTGAGTTCATCAACGGCGATCACGTCGGCCTTGGTCGTCTCCGGAACGTTGTTCGTCATCCATCGATGGAGAAAGTTGATTCCGCGCGCGCTCATCTCGGCACAAGAGTCGGCGCGATATTAGGTTCCGCTAATTCTAGATAATTCTTGATGGTTGGCTCTGCCCGCTGTGAGACATGCGGGACTTGCCCCAAGTCATTTGACGAACGGCCAAAGCACAAGCCTCTGCTCGTTTTGGTGGAGCAGACTTTTGATGCCGAACGTTGTGGGCAGAACGGAGACTGCGGCCTCTCCGGGAGCCCTCAACCTGACATCCAAGATGCCAATAGCAGGGCGGCCAAGGATGACGCCAGAGCAGCGGCTGCAAGAAGCACCCCGGCGCTCTGCCAACCCGGCGGCGGCTGGTGTACCACCCTGTTGGGCGGCTGATTATCATTCATGGGCGGCAAAATTAAGCTCCTGGCGCTGGCACATGAAATAGAGAACCCGCCAACCACTGTAGCGGCTCGCGGGTCCTTTCAGCACAGGAAGAGACCTAGCTGTGCCGATTTCACGACTGAAACAACAATCATTTTATCCAGGTGTTCCGGCTAGATCCGGATGTCGGACCATTGCGTCACTGGGGGAGACTTTGGTCCCATCGTTGTTGAGACCGAAGCCCATATAGGGAACGTTTGGCGCAGAGCTGTGTTTGAGTGGCCCGCGCACAGAACGGTCAATTGCTTACTCAACCGGACAAATGAAGATGATGAACCTTGAAGACGAGACGTCCCAAGCGCTCGTGGCGCGTCTGGCTGATCTCCAGGCAAAAATGCGGGCGGCACGCATAACTGAGGCAGAAATGAAAACCTTCCAAAAGGTTGCAGCCATCATGGAAGACGGTCGCGGCCAGATTGCGGGCGACGACCTGATCGCTGCATCCTTCCTCGCCGAACCTGAGGCCCTGAATGGGTAGCTGCTATCGGGTGGCGCCAAGCTTCTGACGACGGGGGCGGTGGCGAGGGACGATCAGGCGCGGTCGTCACCGCGGCTTCAATAATATCCGCTCCTATTGCTGCGCCCGTGTCGGCTGGATGATCACCGCCGAAGTGGAGTTGTTGATAAGAAAATTGGCCGTCAGCCAAAAGCCGATAGCCATAAAAAACAGGACCGCGAAGGCGATGAACAAAACTCGCATGCGGCGGAATATACCAC
>NZ_RZRK01000224.1:0-8212 GCF_003997835.1 Mesorhizobium sp. M7A.F.Ca.CA.004.12.1.1 | reverse complement strand
GGTTCGGCAGCTGATTACATCGACTTTCCGGCGGCGAAAGCGTCACGCTGGGCCTGACGCTCGGCATCCGGAGCAGCAACGAGGCCGTATTCGGCGAGCGGGCTTTCCGGGCCAACCATCTGGTCGTCAAGGAAGAACTCGACATATTCCTTGAGGCCGGGAACGACGCCCAGATGCGCCTTCTTGACGTAGAAGAACAGCGGGCGCGAGACGGGATACTTGCCGCTGGCGATCGTCTCGGTCGAAGGCACGACGTCTTCCACGGTGGCGACCTTCAGCTTGTCGGCATTGTTCTCATAGAAGGCGAGGCCAAACACGCCGACGCCGGTCTTGTTGGAGTCGATGCGGGCGAGCGTCTCGGTATAGTCGCCATCGATGTCGACGGCCTTGCCGTCCTTGCGGATGGCGATGCAGGTTTTGCCGATTTCCTTGTCGTCGGCAATGCCGGCGGCCTTGAGAGCAGCCTTGTCACAGCCGGCATCGAGAAGCTTGGTCTCGAACACTTCGCGCGTGCCATGCTTTTCGCCCGGAATGTAGGCGGCGATGTCCCAGTCGGGCAGCTTCGGATTGACCTGGCTCCACTTGGTGTTCGGATTGTCGACGAGCTTGCCGTCGACGACCAGCTTGGCTGCCAGCGCCTTGTAGATGTCGGCGGGAACCAGCGCCCAATCCGGGCCCTTGATGTCGGTGGCGAAGACGATGCCGTCATAGCCGATCCGGACTTCCTGGACTTCCTTCACGCCGGCGTCGGCGCAGGACTTGAGTTCGTCCGCCTTGATCGGACGCGACGAATTGGCGATGTCGATCGTGTCTTCGCCGACGCCCTTGCAGAATTCCTTGATGCCCGCGCCGCTGCCGCCGGATTCGACGACCGGGGTCTTGAAGTTGGTGAATGTTTCGCCGAACTGCTCGGCGACAATCTTGGCATAAGGTAACACGGTCGATGACCCGGCGACCTGGATCTGGTCGCGCGCGGCGGCGAAGCCGGACGTCGCGGCGAGCGCAAGCGCAGCGGCCGACGCCGTATAGAGGAATTTCTTCATGTGGCCTGCTCCTGTTCGGAAGATGGTCTCTCGGCGCTCGTCAGTCGGCGCCCGCTGAGGCCAATAGCCTTCGATTATAACAGTCGCATGACAGTTTGATGTCACCCCGGTAACGCGTCATCGGGATGAGCAGAATGCCGCCTGGCCGGCACTCCCGACGCAGCCCCGCTTTGTCACCGGAATCAGGGACTTGCTCGATTCGGTCGAGGCTGGCCGGCGATTTGGGGATCAGCCGGCCTTTATGAAGAAAAGCCGGACGGGAGCGCGTTGCTCTCAGCCAGACGGTGTCGTGGCCGGGCCATCGCCGAAAACAGGTCCGTTGGGGTAGGTTGACGCTGTCTCATGCCGGCGGTCGCTGCTCCCGCCCGTAACTGGGAAGAGCGGAATTCGAATGTCGCCATTGTCTCGGCTGGATGCCGCCTTTCATATGGTGCGATCGCACCATAGTCTTGGCCGCTGACAGGGGCGCGAATCTTCGCCGTATTCCCGGTACTCGGGCAGAGCCGGCCTTACCCGGCGTTGCGCTGCGCCTGCCGGCTGGCGCCGACCCAGCGCTCGACCTTCTCGAGCAACGCCCGGGGACTGATCGGCTTGGGCAGATAGTCGTCCATGCCTGCCTCCAGGCAGCGCTCGCGGTCGCCCTTCAGCGCATGCGCGGTGACGCCGACGATCGGCACATGGGTGCCGGTTTCTTCCTCCAGCCGGCGAATGGCGGCGGTTGCTTCGAGACCGTTCATCTCCGGCATGGAGACATCCATCAGGATCATGCACGGGTTCAGCCGGCCGAAGGCGTCGAGCGCCTTGCGGCCATTGCCGACGATCTCGAAACCATAACCGGTCTCGCCGAGGATCTGGGTGAACACCATCTGGTTCACCTCATTGTCCTCGGCCACCAGGATATCCAGCCTGTCGCCGCCAGCCGCCACCGGTGGCCGGGGGCGAATTGAGGGCGGCTGCAGCAGCGCCCGCTGTTCGGACGGCGCCGAGGGCTGCGTCCGCATCACATAACCCGCAGCGACGTCGGCTGCGAGCGGCTGCGCGTCGCTGCCGCTCGTGTTGTGGCGATGCCGCTGGATGGTGGCGACCAGCGTTTCCAGCAGCACCGAGGAGCGCGCCGGCTTGATCAGCTGGGCATCGATGCCAAGATCGCGATAGCTGGTGTTGGCGAGCGACTGGTCGACCGAGGTCAGCATGATGATCGGCATGCCGGCAAGGCCGGCGGTGCTGCGCACGATCCGCGCCATTTCGGCGCCGCTCATTCCAGGCATCTGGTAGTCGAGCACGACGCAATCGACCGGGACACCATAGGCAGCGGCGGCGATCAGTACCTTGAGGCCTTCGGCGCCGCTTTCGGCCGCGCAGGAATCGAACGTCCACGATGTCATCTGTTCGGTCAGGATGGCCCGATTGACGGCATTGTCGTCGACAATCAGCACACGCGCACCGGTCACGTCGATCGGCATGATGCGCTGTCCGTTCTGCTGTCCGGCCCGCGGCAGCGTCACCGAGAACCAGAAAGTCGAGCCCTTGCCTTCCGCACTTTCGACCCCGATGTCGCCGCCCATCAGTTCGACGAGCCGCGAGGTGATGGCAAGACCGAGGCCGGTTCCCTCATGCCGCCTCGTCGAAGAGGTGTCGACCTGGCTGAATTTCTCGAACACCAGTTTCAGTTTTTCCTCGGGGATACCGATACCGGTATCGGTGACCGAGATCGTCAGCTTCGTTCCGGTCGGAACCCTCTCGCCGGTGACGTCGACCAGCACATGGCCTTCATCGGTGAATTTCACCGCGTTGCCGAGCAGGTTGGTGACGATCTGTCTGATACGGCCGACATCGCCGACGAACAGGCTCTCGAGCCGAGGTTCGACACGCACGATCAGCTCGAGGTCTTTTTCCTTGGCTCGTGTCGACACCAGTGTCGCCACATCCTCGATCGCCTCGGCCAGATTGAAGGGCGCCGGATCGAGCACCAGCTGACCGGCATCGATCTTGGAGAAGTCCAGTATGTCGTTGATGATGGTGAGCAGCGCATTGCCCGATTTCACGATGATGTCGGTGAACGTCTTCTGCTTCGGGTCGAGGTCCGATTTGGCCAGCAGTTCGGCCATGCCGAGCACGCCGTTCATCGGCGTGCGGATCTCATGGCTCATATTGGCGAGGAATTCCGACTTGGCGCGGTCGGCGAGCACGGCGCGCTGACGCGCCTCGCGCAGTTCGGCCTCTCGCATCTTCAGCTCGGTGATGTCGGTGGTCGAGCCGATCAAATAGAGCGAGCCGTCGGAGGCGATCATCGCGCCCTTGCGGGCGAATTGATGCCTGACGCTGCCGTCGGCCAACGTCACCGTCTCTTCGACCTCCTGGGTTTCGCCGGTGCGCAGCACGGCGAGGTCGCCATTGACGAAAGCCTCGCCATCCGGCCCGAAAATCTCGATGTCGGTCTTGCCGATAGCCTCTTCCTTGCGGAAGCCCGTGAGATCGCACCAGCCCTTGTTGACATAGAACTGCCGGAGATCGGAGCGCTTGGCGTAGATCGATACCGGCACGTTGTCGATCAGGCTGCGGAACACCTCGTTCTCGCGCATGCTCTCTTCCAGCGCACGCTCGCGCGCCTTGACGTCGGTGATGTCGGTGCTCGAACCGACCAGATGCACCGACCCGTCCAGCGTCACCAGGCGGCTCTTGCGCGTCATCAACTGCCGAACCGTGCCGTCGCGATGGGTGACGGGTTCCTCGACCTCCCTGACGGCGCCCGTCACGGCGACTTGCGTGTCGTCATGGCTGTAGCCATCGGCGTCCTGCGCACCGAACAACTGCCGGTCGGTGCGGCCGATGACATCCTCCTTGGCCAAGCCGGTGATCGCGCACCAGGCCTTGTTGACGAATTCTATGCTCAGGTCCTGCGCCTTGATGAAGGCGGCCACCGGCAACTCGTCCATCACGTGCCGGAACAGGTCGATCTGGCGCATCGAATCGCGCAATGCCGCCTCGCGGCTCTTGATCTCGGAGATGTCAACGCGAACACCGATGAAGGTGCCATCATCGGTCCGCATGTCGTAGACTTGGTACCAGCGGCCGTCGGGGTTATGACGCTCGTAGCAGGAATTGGGCAAGCGGTAGCGGGCGAGGATCGCATCCAGCCAGCGGTCATGGTCGCTGTCGTAGAGCTGGTCGACTTGTGGATCGCCGCTGTCGCGGAAATAGCCGTTCGCATGGCCCAGAACGAGTGCCTCGCGGAATGTGCAGCCGGGCTGCCATGCCGGCTTCAAGGCCGGCAGCGTATCCTGGATCTTGCGGTTGGCGAAAACGAACCTGTCGTCGCGATCGTAGATGATCACGGCGGCCGGCAAGGATTCCAGCACGCTGGCGAGATGCTTGCGCGCATCCTGCGCTTCCGTCTCGCGGCGCTTCATTTCGGAAATATCGAACAGGAAGCCGGCAACATAGTTGCGGCCGCTGGCCATGCCGACGCGGCTCTTCCTGACGATACGCGATCGGCTGGCGCCATCGACCTCGAAATTCTCTTCCACTTCGTACGGCCGCCCGGTCGCAAGGACCTCACCTTCGCTCTGCTCGAAAAGCGCGACAGCGTTCGCCGGGAGGAAATCGCCGCCGGGTTTGCCGAGCATGGCTTGCGGCGTCTGGCCAAACAGAGCCGCGAACGCCTCGTTGACGAAGACGAAGCGCAGATGGTCGTCCTTGACGAAGATCGGATCCTTGACGGCGTTGATCACCGCCTCCGCCAGCCGCGCTTTCTCCAGCGCGTCGGCAAGTTCGGCCTCCCGGTTCTTCATGTCGGTGACGTCGACATAGGAGATCAGCCGCTTGCCGCCGGCCAGCGGCGCCATCGACGATATCAGCGTGCGGCCGTCATTGCGCGGGAACTGCCGCGCCGCGGCGATCCCGGCCCTGATTTCCGCCTCGCGCTCGGCGATATGCCGCTGCCATGATGCATCGTCGGCACCAAACGGATCGATGTCGCGGCTGGCGTCCATCAGATCGCGGAAGCTGCAGCCGATCTCGGCGCGCCGGGCGTCGATCTGCCAGAAATCATAGAAAGCACGGTTGATGATCTCGGTGCGCATATCGGCGTCGAGGACGAGGACACCGATCGGCATCTGGTCGACCATGGTGCGGAGACTGGCGAAGGTCTCGGCGATCTTGGCGTTCGCGCTTTTGATCTCCGCATCGCGTTGCTTGATCTCGGTGACCTCATAATAGGTCAACAGCCGCTTGCCGCCTGACAGCGCCGTCACCGAGAACATCATCGTCCTGCCGTTGGCATGGACAAATTCGCGCGGCGCGACGGATCCGGCGCGAATCTCCTCGAGACGAGTGGCAAGGTAGCGCTGCCATTGCCGTTCGTCGATGTCGCCATAGATGCCGCTGCGGCGGTTGAGCTCCATCAACAGGCTGAACGGAGCGCCGACGCCGACAGCGCCGTCCGGAATCCTCGAGAGGTCGCGATAGGCCTTGTTGACGATCAGCGTGTCGAGCCTGGCGTCGAGGAGCACGACGCCCATCTGCATGGCGTCCATCGTCCGCTCGAGGTCGGCCAGATGCTGGTCGGGCTCGCCGTCGGCCGATGGTTCCGGCCCCGGACCCTTGAAGGCGCCGGCCAATGCCGTGACGTTGCGGCCGATTCCGCGATAGCCGGCAAATCTTCCTTCGTCGTCGAACTTCGGAAAGCCTGATGTCAAGACCCAGCGACAGTCGGCGCTGCCACCCTTGAGTTCGTAGACGAAGTCGCGAAAAGGCCGGTGCGCCTGCAGATCCTCCAAATGCGCGGCGCCACTACGATCGCCGTTCAGGACCTGATTGAGGAAGTCGAAGCGGAACCGGCCAAGCACGTTTGCCGGATCGATGCCGGTGGCTGCCTGGTAATTTTGCGAGAGCCAGGAGAAGCGCAGTTCGGCGTCGGTCTCCCAGACCCAGTCGGAACCGGCTTCGACGAGTTGGCGAAGCGCATCGTTCGAATCCATGCAAGAGGCGGACGATGATGCATCGTCGCCATGCGCTGTGGATCTGCGAGGCGCGCGCTTGCCGCGCGCGCTGATTGTTTCGTTCGCTTCCGCCATGCCGTCCCCACCCCGAAAACCAAGGCCGAACCCTCCTCCGCGGTTCGTCGGCAAAATGTGCCCGAGAAGCATTAAGGATCCGCTAACCTTAACGGTCAGTTAGCTTCATTCCGCCCGGTTGTCGGCGGGGTCGAACCCGCTATATAAGCAACGGCAGGGGTATTGCTGATGCTTGGACGGATTGTGCCTTTTTTCATGGGGCTGGCGCTGCTTTTCGGCGGCGGTTGCTCGCGCAGTTATGACGGCACGGTCGTCATCCCGAGGCCGCTCGATGTCCGGCGCTTCTGGGACCGGCCGCCACCGAATGTCGACTACGGCCAATCCGAGGTCGAAAACGGCGCTTTTCCGGTGGCGCCGCAGCCGCCCCGGCGTTTTTCCGAGCGCAAGGTAAGCCATGCCGCACCGAAACGGCACCAGACGAGGTTGCCTGCGTCGGCGTCCCTATCGGCGCCGGCGAAGTCGCTGACCTGCAGGAACGTCAGCGAGCCTGGCAAGAGAGCTCGCATGGTCTGCGATTAGATTGGAGCTTGGTCCTAAAAGCGGGATTCGGTCAAAAAACACGATCCGCGGATAGCTCGGCGAACGGGCTTTCACAGGGAAGCAGCGCCTTTTTTCGGCTCCTTCGCTCCGAGCTTGTCGAGTGCAAGACGAACCTGACGCAGATCTTCCTGCCAACCGTCATCGTCGTCCATTGGACCCTCCGAGGCAGCCCGCTGCAACCCACGCGCCTCGGATTCGATCTCGCGCAGTTCGGCGATTTTCTGTTCGGTGGTCAGCGAGTCGTCTTCGACGATCTCCAGCACCCGCATTTCCCTGAACGTAGCCATGGCGTTCCTCCCGGCTGATGTCGATCACAACGCCGTGAGCGCCCCTCTGTTCCAGACGGATCGCGCAGCCGCATAGCAGCAGGCACGCCGCCGCCGGTGATCGCAAATCGGGGAAGACCGGCGATCATTCGGCCGGGAAAAATGCCGGGCCGACCAAGCGCACCGGCCGCTCGCCGGCCTCGATCGAAAGGTGCTGGGCGGCACCTGGGGCTTCGGCATCGATCCCGGGGACGGCCGCAACCGTGCCGAGATCCGGCTTCGCCGTCGGCAACGGAATAATGGCGTTGCGCATGTTGGCGGGCGTCACGGTCCTGGCTCGCAGTTCGGTGACCCGCTGGTAGTAGCGCTTGACGTCGCATGCCTTGAAATTCGCATCATCGCGATATCTGAAGGCTGCCGGCAGCTCGGTATAGGGTTTGCGCGTGTCGAGCGCGGTCATCTGGTCGGTTTCGAGGCTGGCGTCGTTCAACGTGTAGAGGTCGACGCCGGGGTCATCGCAGATGTAACGGCATTGATCGACCGTCTCCTTCAGATCGCCGCTGGCGGCGAATTGCGACTTTGGCGCCGGGAAGAAATATCCGTCCGACAGACGCACGCAAAACAGCATCGCATTGCCGGCGAACGTGGTGCTCGCCGATTGGGTGCTGGGCGCGGCGCGCACAGGCCGTTGCTTTGCCGAAGGCGCACAGCCAAGCGCGACGAGGCGCGCCTGCAGGCCCGCTGTGTCGCGGCCCGAATTCCCAGCGGCAGCAATCCGGCGCTGCACATCCGAGCGGCTCCTGGCGAGATCGGCGCAAGCGTTGAAGAGACCACCAAGCGAACTCTTCGCCGTGCACTGGCGCTGTCTCTCGATAGTCTGGATGGCTGCAAGTTGCCGGCGCAACTGGGCAAGCTCCGGGCTCGCCCCGCCGCTGCGGCCAGCCGAAAGCAACTGGCTTCTGATCGCGCCGCAGCTGTCCGCGTAGGACGAAAGCGTACCGAACAAAACTGCCGCCAGCGAAATAAATGCGATCACCATGGAAGGCCAGAAACGGATCATCGGGACAACTTGGTCCTTTTTGCGGAGAACCCGGAATTTAGAGTTCATGACTTCAGCAAGCTTCGGCTACATGAGTAGTTCCTAATAATCTAAAGAATTTCGACATGAATGACCTATTGTCTATTGCACTACGTCACCTCATGTAAATTCGATATTACATTTTTATTTCAAGATTGAGACGAAACTCGAAAGAAAGCGCAAGCCGACCATCGCCGAGGACCTGCAGCG
>NZ_RZRK01000223.1:0-8233 GCF_003997835.1 Mesorhizobium sp. M7A.F.Ca.CA.004.12.1.1 | reverse complement strand
GCAATCCCACCTCCTATGTCTTCTCGCTGAAAGGTATTTCGGCGGCGCTGACGTCGATTGCCAAGTGCAAATAGGCAAGGAGTGCAGGCACGCACTTCGCTTTGAATGAAAGGCCGGGCCGCGAAGCCCGGCCTTTTTGCTTTCAGCCTTGCGCCGATCCCGGCCCGGCCTCCGCCCGCCGCCGCCGGATCGCCTCGGCGATGAAAACACGCGACAGCGCGTGGTAGAGCGGCTCGTGCGAGATCATCCGCGCCGTACCGTAGCCCAGCATCGAGGCCAGCATCAGCGCGATGACATTGTCGTGATTGCCGGTCATCTCCAGGATGATGACGAAAGCCGTCATCGGCGCCTGCACCACCCCGGCGAAATAGCCGGCCATGCCGAGCAGTGCCGCAGCCCCCGTGCTGGCGCCGAAGAGGAGGCCGAGCGAACTGCCGATGCCGGCGCCGACCGCCAGCGAGGGCGCGAAGATGCCGCCCGGAATGCCCGAGATCATCGACAGCAGTCCCGCCAGGAACTTTTCGGCAAAGAAGAACCATGGCAGCGGCGTGCCTTCGACGGCGCCCCGTGCCTGCACGTAACCGGTGCCGAAGGTCAGCCCGCCCGAGGCGATGCCGATCACTGCAACCAGCAGCCCGCAGACGGCCGCGACCAGCAAAGCGCGCTGCAAAGGCTGCCCAGTGTTCCAGCGCCGGATCCGGCGTGTCGCCTTCAACGCCAGCAGCGAAAACAGCGCGCCGAGCCCGCCGCCGATGACGCCGCAGGCGATCACCAGCGGCCACTCGGCGGCAAACGAGATCGTGTCCTTGGCGACGCCGAAATAGGTGTAGTTGCCGAGCAGGCCGAGCGAGGCGAGGCCGGCCAGGATCACCGCCGTCAGCACCAGCCCGTTGGTACGCGCCTCGTAGGTGCGGCCCATCTCCTCGATGGCGAAGACGATGCCGGCCAGCGGCGTGTTGAAGGCGGCGGCGATACCGGCGGCCGACCCGGCCAGAATCAGGCCCCGCGCCTGCACCATGCCGCCCCAGCGCGCCGCCTGCAGCATCAGCGACGCGCCGACCTGCACGGTCGGACCCTCGCGGCCGATCGAGGCGCCGCAGAACAGGCCGACGATGGTGAGCATGATTTTGCCGACCACCAGCTTGAGGGACAGGATATGACTTCGGTCCTCGTCGTCGCGAAGATGGCGGGCGGCGATCGCCTGCGGAATGCCGCTGCCTTGCGAGCCGGGAACGAAGGTGTGGGCAAGCCAGGCGCACAGCACGAAACCCAACGGCGTAACGGCAAGCGGCAGATAGAAACGCCAGCCGCCTCCGTCTCCTGTCATCAGGTGAAACAGTTCCTGCGCCCTGTCCGCCAGCACCGCGAACAGCACGCTGATCACACCGATGCCAAGCGCCCCGGCCCAGAACACCAGGCGCGGCTGCCACACCCGCCGTGAGCCCCACATCGCGCGCGAACGCCGCAGCATGGGATATCTTCGCGATGTGCCGGCCATGTCTGTCCTCGAGCGGGGAGTATCGAGCCCTAACACGTGCAGGCCAGAGGTTAAACCGGCACAACCCATGACTCTGCCCTCAACCTGTGCTATGCGCCGCGCTTCCTTTCCGGCACGATGCGTGAAATCGGCCGCAAACCGCTTATATCAGTGCAACCATGACCCTTTCATTCGATCTCACCACTGACGGCGCCCGCGACGCGTTGCGCGCCCGCGCGGCACAGCCCGAAAAGCCGTCGCTGATCGGCCTGACGCGGGTCGAGCTCGCCGAGGCTCTGGTTGCATCAGGCACTGTGCCCGAGCGCCAGGCGAAAATGCGCGCCCAGCAGCTGTGGCACTGGATGTATGTGCGCGGCGTCTCCGATTTCGCCGGCATGTTCAACATTTCCAAGGATCTGCGCGCCGAACTGGACAAGCACTTCACCGTCGCCAGGCCCGAGATCGTCGAGGAGCAGATTTCCGCCGACGGCACGCGCAAATGGCTGTTCCGCTTTCCGCCGCGCGGCGCCGGCCGGCCGGTCGAGATCGAGACTGTCTACATTCCCGAAGAGGGTCGCGGCACGCTGTGCATCTCCTCGCAGGTGGGCTGCACGCTGACCTGCTCGTTTTGCCACACCGGCACGCAGAAGCTGGTGCGCAATCTGACGGCTGAGGAGATCCTCGCCCAGCTGCTCACCGCCCGCGACCGGCTCGGCGATTTTCCCGACCGCGACACGCCCGACGGCGCCATCGTGCCGGCCGAGGGCCGCAAAGTGTCCAACATCGTCATGATGGGAATGGGCGAACCGCTTTACAATTTCGAAGCGGTCAAGAAGGCGCTGCTGATCGCTTCCGACGGTGACGGCCTTTCCTTGTCGAAGCGCCGCATCACGCTGTCGACCTCCGGCGTCGTGCCGGAAATCTTCCGCACCGGCGAGGAGATCGGCGTCATGCTGGCGATCTCGCTGCATGCCACCAATGACGATCTGCGCGACCTGCTTGTGCCGATCAACAAGAAGTATCCGCTGAAGGAGCTGATCGCCGCCTGCCGCGCCTATCCCGGCCTGTCGAACGCCAAGCGCATCACCTTCGAATATGTGATGCTGAAGGATGTCAACGATTCCATCGAGGACGCCAAGGGGCTGATCAAGCTGCTCAAGGGCATTCCGGCCAAGATCAATTTGATCCCGTTCAACCCGTGGCCTGGCACCAACTACCAGTGCTCGGACTGGGAGACGATCGAGAAATTCGCCGACTACATCAACAACGCCGGCTATGCCTCGCCGATCCGCACGCCACGCGGCCGCGACATCCTCGCCGCCTGCGGCCAGCTCAAGTCCGACTCCGAGCGCATGCGCAAGGTCGACCGGCTGGCGCTGGAAGCGATGATGATAGCGGGGCACGGCGAGGCGTGAGCCGCCCCGTCGCCTGGCTGAAGCGCCTCGCCGTGATGGCGGTCGGCTATATCGCCGCCGTGCTGACCTCGATCCTGGTCCCGGTGCTGCTGATCGCTCTTCTGGAAGGTTTGGAAGATGGCAACTGGTCCATCATTTTCGCTTTCGACTGGCTGGGTTCCTTCCCGCTCGCGGTGTTGACCGTGACGATCGCCGCGCTGCTAATCGTCGGCCCGGCGCTCTTTGTCGCTGAATGGTTTTCGCTTCGGGGATGGTTCTACTTTGCCGCCACGGGTGCGATCACGTCCATCGCCTTTGGCGTGTCCATGCCGCGCTCGGCCGGCAGTTTTATCTTCAATCCGGGCTTTCTCGGTTTCCTGGCCACCGCCGGCATTGCCGCCGGTTCGGTCTACTGGCTTCTGGCCGGACGCAAGTCGGGCATGCGCCGGGATTTGGGCCGAGATCTGGGATGACCCGTCTCGTCGGCTACCTCATCCGTTTCACCGTCATCCTGTTCGGCTATGCCATCGCCTCGCTGGCGGCGAGCGCCTTCCTCAACATCCTGTTCCTGGCCTCTCTCGGCTACGCACCGGAGCAAGCGCAACCGGCGGTGACGGCTTCCCTGTATTTCTCGATTCCCTTCGTCGCCCTGTTCGTCGCCTATTTCGCCCTGATGCCGGCTTGCATAGTCATCCTGCTTGCCGAGATCCTCGGCCGGCGAGACTGGCTGTACTATGCCTTGGCGGGCGCGGCGGTTGCCGGCGTTTTCCTCGGGCTTGCCGACCACAGCGGTGACACCGCCTTCACGGTCAGGGACACCAGCGCCATCATGGCGGTGATCGGCGGCGGCATGGTCGGCGGCATCTTCTACTGGCTCAGCGCCGGGCGCTGGGCCGGAAGCTGGTGGCAAGGCGAACCAGAATCCGGCGATGGTGGTCGAGCAGGATGACGGCCGCTATTTCGCCTGGGCCGTCAGGATCTTGAGCGCGAAGGCGGAGAACACGCCGGCAAAGAGATAGTCGACCACCCGCGTGACGCGCGGGCTGGCCTTCATCGCCGCCGAGAACTTTTCCGCCGCCAGCACCATCGGCACGGTCACCGGGACCGACAACACGATGAACATGAGTCCGAGGAAAAACAGCTTTCCCGGGGCGTTCGGATCATGCGCGGAGACGAACTGCGGCAGGAAGGTCATGAAGAACAGGATGATCTTCGGGTTGAGCAGATTGACGCCGAGTCCCGCCGCCCAGCTGCGCAACAGCGAAATCTCGGGGCCGGTCTTCTTCTCCGGCGAAAAGGCCGAGCCCCTGGTGATCGCCTGCCAGGCCAGGAAGACGAGATAGCCCGCGCCGAAGATCTTCAGCACGAAGAAAGCCATCGGCGAGGCGACGATCAGTGCCGAGACACCGACAACCACCAGCGTGGTGTGGATCAGCGTGCCGCACAGCGCGCCGGCCATCGAGGCAAAGCCGGTGGCACGGCCCTGGTTGAGCGTGCGCGAGACGAACAGCGTCATGTCCGGACCCGGCGTGATCGCCAGGATGACCGTGGCAATGGCGAACTGGATCAGCGTGGCGGTGTCTGGAATGAACGACATGAGCGGCCCCAGGGAATTGGGAGGCCTATACAGGATGCGCCATGACGATGCCAGACACAGCAGCCACCCGATGTCGATCCAGCAGGCGTCCGCAAGGCATTCGCTGGACGGCCGGCCGCGGCGTCCTATGCCTGCCTGCTCAGCCGCATCCTCGCCGGCTCCTCCGCGACGAGTTGATCGTTGCTAACATCGGCGTCCCCGGTGATCTGGTCGATCGGCTTGGGCCGGCCGAGGAAATAGCCTTGCGCCTCGTTGCAGCCTTCGACCTGCAGGATGGTGAGCTGGACATGCGTCTCGACGCCTTCGGCAAGCACCGGAATGTCGAGGCTGCGGCCCAGCGTCAGCACCGCCCGGATGATGGCCTTGGCCTGCGGGCTTCGCTCGACGTCAGCCATGAACGAGCGGTCGAGTTTGATCTTGTCGAAGGGAAACGAGCGCAGCGTATCGAGCGATGAATAGCCGGTGCCGAAATCGTCGATCGCGATCGTCACCCCCAGCGCCTTGATCTGGCGCAGGACATGCAGCGTGCGCACCTTGTCGGCGACGATCGTCGATTCGGTGAGCTCCAGCTCCAACCGTTTCGGCGACAGCCCGGTCTCGATCAGGATTTGATGGATGAGCTTGGCGAGATCGGCATGGGCGAACTGTACCGGTGACAGATTGACCGCGATCTTGTGGCCATTGCCCCACGAGGCCGCCTGGCGGCACGCGGTCCGCAGCACCCATTCGCCGATCGCCATGATCGAGCCGTTCTCTTCGGCAATCGGGATGAATTCAGCGGGCGGAATCATGCCGTGCACGGGATGGGTCCAGCGCAGCAGCGCCTCGTAGCCGCAGGTGGCGCCGGTCGGGACCGAGGTCTGCACCTGATAGTGCAGCGAAAGCTCGCCGCGGTCGATCGCCTGGCGAAGGTCGGTGGCCAAGGCGCGGCGCGCCCGCGCCGTCTCGTCCATGGCGGATTCGTAGAAGCAGACGGCTCGCGTGACGTCGTTCTTCGCCCGGTACATGGCAAGATCGGCGTTGCTGACCAGCCGCTCGCGGTCGGCCCCGTCGCGCGGATAGACGGCGACGCCGATGCTGGCGCCCGCGGCGATCTCGAAATCGTCGAGCCGCAACGGTTCGAACAGGGATTTCTCCAGCCGCGAGACCAGCCCGAGAAGGTCCTTCTGATCCTTGAAGCGCTTGATCGCGGCGAACTCGTCACCGCCGAGCCGGGCGACGAACTCGCCCTCGCCGGTGAGTTTCGCCAGCCTGCGGGCGACGATCTTGAGCGCCTGGTCGCCGGCCGCATGCCCCCTGAGGTCGTTGATCTCCTTGAAGCGGTCGAGATCGATGACGATGACCGCCGTCATTGTGTCCTCGCCCTCGCGTGCCCGGTCGATCTCATGGTCGAGGCGGTCGTTGAAGGAGACCCGGTTGGGAAGGCCGGTAAGGGCGTCGTTGAGGGCGAGATGCTGAAGCCGCTCGAAACTCTCCAGACGGCCACGCTCATCGATCAGATAGCTGGCGAAGCCGGTGGCCGCGACGATCAGGCCCACCACGGCGACGGCGACCGCCATTGCCACCAGAATATCGGGATTGGTGCCTGTGCTGATGAAGGACAGCGGCGTCACCGCCACCGCGGCCATAGCCGTGAAATGCAGGCCGACGATCGCCAGCACCAGCAGCCCGATGGCGAGATAATGCGACCAGCGGTATGGCCGGCGCACGGCATGGCCGACGGCCAAGGCGGAGAACACGGCCGAGATGACCAGTGAGGCCACGACATAGGAGCCGTCCCATTCGACGATGCCGGCAACATGATAAGCCATCATGCCGGTGTAGTGCATGGACGAAATCGCCAGGCCGACGACGATGCCGCCCCATTCCGGAGCCAGGCGCCGGCTCTTGCCGGATGCGAGGGTGAAGCCCAGCCCGGTGCCGATGATGGCGATGACCAGGGATGCCATGGTCAGGACCGGATCGAAGGTGATCGGCGCGCCGGGCTGGTAGGCCAGCATGGCGATGAAATGGGTGCACCAGATCGACGAGCCGGCGGCGACCGCGGTCAGGAACAGCCAGCCCTTCATCTGCACGCCGGCGGTTTTCCTCGAACGGTCGAAGAGGCCGATCGTCACCCAGCAGCCGGTGACGCACATCAGCGCCGCCAGCAGGACAAGCCACAGATTATGCTCCATGGCGATGCATGATATAACGCGCATCAAGAACGGCCCGAGTCCGAGGACACCCACGACAAAGCAGGCAAGAAGCCGCCCGGAACGTGGTCAAGGCGGCTTTGTCGTAAGTGTTAGCGGCACGGCGTGAAAACTTGATTAAGTCCCTCCAGCAAATGCAGCCTTTGATTGCAGCAGATTGTTTTCGCTGCCGGCCGCCCCCGGCCATGCGCTGGACCAGAAGCCGTGCATGCACGCGTGCTTGCTCGCTCTGCCGTTCCTGCTAAAAGGCGCTGCGACAATCCGTGACGCCCAGGCTGGGGCGTCCGCCATCGACGGAGTAGAAATGTCCAAGGCCAAAGACGTCAAAAAAGTCGTGCTTGCCTATTCAGGCGGTCTCGACACATCCATCATCCTGAAATGGCTGCAGACTGAACTCGGCGCCGAAGTCGTGACTTTCACCGCCGATCTCGGCCAGGGCGGCGAACTCGAGCCGGCCCGTCGCAAGGCCGAGATGATGGGCATCAAGGACATCCGCGTCGTCGACGTGCGCGAGGAATTCGTGTCCGACTTCGTCTTCCCGATGTTCCGCGCCAACACCGTCTATGAAGGCACCTATCTGCTTGGCACCTCGATCGCGCGGCCGCTGATCTCCAAGCATCTGGTCGATATAGCGCGGGAAACCGGCGCCGACGCGATCGCGCATGGCGCCACCGGCAAGGGCAACGATCAGGTGCGCTTCGAGCTTTCGGCTTACGCATTGAACCCCGACATCAAGGTCATCGCGCCGTGGCGCGACTGGTCATTCAAGTCGCGCACCGACCTGATGAATTTCGCCGAGCAGCACCAGATCCCGGTGCCGAAGGACAAGAAGGGCGACGCACCGTTCTCGGTCGACGCCAACCTTTTGCATTCGTCCTCCGAGGGCAAGGTGCTGGAAGACCCGTGGGTGGAGCCGCCCGAATTCGTCCACCAGCGCACCGTTTCGCCGATGGACGCACCTGATACCGTCACCGAGATCGAGATCGAGTTCCTGAAGGGCGATCCGATCGCGCTGAACGGCAAGAAGCTGTCGCCGGCGACCATGCTGGCGGCACTCAACGATCTTGGCCGCGACAATGGCATCGGCCGGCTCGACCTGGTCGAGAACCGCTTCGTCGGCATGAAATCGCGTGGCGTCTACGAAACACCAGGCGGCACGATCCTGATTGCCGCCCACCGCGCCATCGAATCGATCACGCTCGACCGTGGGGCCGCCCATCTCAAGGACGAGTTCATGCCGCGTTACGCTGAGCTGATCTACAACGGCTTCTGGTTCGCGCCCGAACGGCTGATGCTGCAGGCGATGATCGACAAGAGCCAGGAAGAGGTCGAGGGCACGGTGCGCCTCAAGCTCTACAAGGGCAACGTCATGGTCACCGGCCGCAAGTCGAAGAAGACGCTCTATTCGGATGCGCTGGTCACCTTCGAGGACGACCGCGGCGCCTACGACCAGAAGGACGCCGCCGGCTTCATCCGTCTCAATGCGCTGCGGCTGAGGACGCTGGCCGCGCGCAACCGCGCCAAGTAGGGCGGATGCGCGGTTGCGCGCGGCCAGCGTCCTCAGCCGCAG
>NZ_RZRK01000222.1:0-8306 GCF_003997835.1 Mesorhizobium sp. M7A.F.Ca.CA.004.12.1.1 | reverse complement strand
CGGCGGAATAGTTCCCGGCGTGGATGTCGCCGGGATAGAAATTCAGTTTCTCATGGAAGCGTTTGGCGAATTTCCGGGTCTCGTCGTCCAGATCCCAATACCAGATCAGCGCGGCGTTAACGCCAGCCCAAGTGTCTGGGCCAAGAGCTTTGACGTCCGACAGATTCAACTGGCCGGGAACAATCTTTATACCGGCGTCCATCAATCCGAACTCTCGTGCCTGCTTGACCGCGTTGCGCAGGTCCTGACCCGATTCAAGAATGCCGATGGCCTGCGCGCCCGCCGCCTGCGCTTTCAGGAGATAGTTTGAGAAATCATCATTGGGGAACGGCACCATGTCCACCCCGACGATTTCGCCGCCATTCTGCTTGACAGCCTTTGAGAAAGAATCGAGCAGAGATTTACCGAAGGCAAAGTCAGCCGCGATAAAGTACCACTTCTTAGTGCCCTCCTTGGTCATTTGTTTGACTGGGACCGACATGGCTGAAGTATCGTATCCGTAGTGCCAAGTGTATTTACCGCAGGCCTCGTTGGAAAGTGCCATGGTTCCTGGGCTGACGAAAGTCGTCAGAATGTGTCGTTCGTTGGCAAGCTTGGCAACAGCGATCGCGGCCGCCGAGCTCGACACGTCCGTTATCAGATTCACGCCCTGGGAATCGATGATCTCGCGTGCCTTGTTGACGGACAGCGCCGGATCAAGCTTGTTGTCGACGACGATGACTTTTATCGGAACCCCGTTGACCTTGCCACCGAAATCTTCGACCGCCATCTTTGCGAATTCCACATCACCTGGACCTGAGGTTTCTGAATAGACCGAGGAAAGATCAGTCAGCATCAGAATGTTGAACGTGCTGCTCTTCATCTGGGCTGATGTCGGGACAGTACCGGTCAGAGCGATAGCTATTGTCAGGCCGACAGCAGCAAGTGTCTTCATTGGCATTTATTAATTCCTCCTCATTAATATTTGTCGTGTTAAGGCGGTTTGGATCGTGTGAACCAAGGGTTCGGGCGCATAATCGCCGCCAACCAGACTGTCTGGCGATGGCGCAAATGGTAGGGTTGCGGCAACGCTCCTCCCCCACGACAAATATCCGCCTACACCGTGGGCTCAGCCCAATTCTGTGGCTCGGGTTGCTTTTCCAGGGTTTTTACCGCAACTGCCGGCGTGAGGGAGTCTCATATGGAAAACATGTCATCGCGTTTGGAGATGCACGCTGACGGGCTGGCTGCAGCCGGGTACTAGGGTTCGCCGCGTATCGCGGAATCATTTGCGAACTGTTCGCCCTCTCCACGGAGCAATTCCCTTGCACCCTACTGACAAGGCGAATTTCTGTGTCCAGACAGAAGCGCTCTGCGTCGAGAATAAGGTCGTCACGGACACGCCCGTAGCGCAGAAGCTTCAGCCCAGTGCCGCCCGGTAGGAATGCGAACGGCACGATCGGATCGGCATGCCGGCCCAGAGCGCCGAAACTTCCCTTGCGGCAAGTGTCCCCGGGGCAAACTTCGTTCAGATCGGCTGATTAAAAGCCCGCAATCACGACCTCCCGTAAAGCGCGAGAGTTTGCCCGTTGACGAAACTTTGGTTCGCTTCGAGATCACGCACAACCAGGCGTCCGAAACTCCTGACGCTTAAAATTTCGTCGCCCACTCTTCGATGTTCGACTTATCGAATACCAACAGGTCCTTGAGATAAGCGCTGCCGTCCGCCTCTACGGTCATGTCGCCGAGACGACCGATCTTGGTGGTGCTGTTGGCTGCACCGTCGGTTTGCCCACGCGCGAGCATGCCGGCATACATGACGGCCGCGTAGCCGAGATCAGCAGGACTCCAAAGCTGGAACGTATCGGTCACACCGGAAAGCACGTTTGGCTTCATCTCCGAAGGCAGGCCGTGGCCAGTAACAAATATCTTGCCCAACTGACCTGCATCGGTAACCGCCCGGCAGGCGGAGACAATGCCGACGGCGGTCGGCGAGATAATGGCCCTCAAATTTGGGTACGCTTTTATGAGTCCCTGCGCCTCGCGATAGCTCTTGTCCGCCGCGTCGTCGCCATAGACCACGCCGACCAGCTTTAGCTTGGCATATTTCTCCTTCTGCCACTCCTCCTTCATCTTCTCGATCCAGAGGTTCTGGTTGGTTGCCTGCGAGGTTGCCGACAGAATTGCGACCTCGCCTTCGCCACCGAGCGTCTTGCTGATCATGCGCACGTCATTGGCGCCGATTAAGTCATCGTGCGGGGCGTTCACATGCATTATGCGGCCTTCCGGCGCGATCGCAGAATCGAAGGAGATGACCTTTATGCCACGCTGCATCGCCTTCTTGCCTGTAGGGATGAGGGCTGTGGCGTCGTTGGCCGAGATGACAAGAGCGTCGATTTTCTGGGCGACGAGCGCGTCGATGACCGCAATCTGCTGTTCGACGGTCGCTGCGGTCGGACCCGTGTAAACGAGTTCGACATTGCCTAGTTCATCGGCCGCTTGCTGACCACCATCGCGGGTCACGTCGAAATAGCTGATGCCCATGACCTTGACAACCAATCCGATTCGCAGCTTCTGCTGCGCGAAGGCGGGCCGCAAAGGTGCCGTTGACGTAACGCCAGCGAGCGCAGCACCGGACACGAGTTTCAAAAGCCGACGGCGATCCGGATTCATTGCTTCCTCCCATCTAGTTTCAAGAGATCGATATTGGGGCGCTCAACAGAGGGACGCCAAATCGTCAGACAACCGCGCGCCAGACCTCCGGAACGAAGGCATAGCCACCGCCTCGTCGCTCGACATGACCGAAGGCAGGAAAGTCCAGGTGAATGCCGGCTACGCGAAGCCTGTCTGCAGCCGCCATATCCAAGGCACGCCGCCTGGTAGCCACAGCCAGATCGCGGTCTATGTCAAGAATCGTTGCTGCCTGGGGCGCCGTAAATTGTAGATGCGGCATATGAACAATGTCGCCCCAGATCATTACAGAGTCACCGCCGGATTCAATGAGCCAGCCGGTGTGGCCGGGCGTATGGCCGGCCTGTGTGACAGCAATGACCCCTGGCATGACGGGTCCGTCACGAACCGTCCGGATGCGCTCTCCATACGGCCGGGTAGCCCGCCGGAACCCTTCAAAAAATTCCTGCGGTTCGCCATCGGGTGAGCGTGAGGGCGACATGGGATCTCGAAAGAACTGGAGCTCGGCCTCGTTGACGACAAGTTCTGCGTTCGCAAACACAGCCTCACCGGCTTCATCGATTAACCCATTGATGTGGTCGGGATGCATGTGCGTGATCAGGATGGTGTCGATGTCAGCGGGAACAATGCCGATTGCCGCCAAGTTCCGGCAGACCATGCCCAACGTCGGTCCCGAACGCGTTCCACAGCCCGTGTCGACAAGCGCCACATGATCGCCGGTCCGGAGCAGAAAGGCATTCATCGTCATTTTTGGCGGAACCGGACGGAACGCCGCTGTTTCGATGCGGATGCAATCCTCCTGATCGATACCCGCGATCATATCGAAAGTGGCCTGAAAGGTACCGTCATTGACCGCAGTCACCGTCATGTCGCCGATGGCGATGTGATAGGCACCCGACGGCTGGCAGTGTGGTTTGGCTGCTGTCACGTCACATTCCCAAGGTTCTTCGGGAGGGTGCAAGCGGAGCGGAGAAGCGCCCAATCTTCAGCGGGCCGTCAACGCAAGCGCTCGGCGAAGCCTGGGAGCACGACCGCCATCCTCCAAAACGGCCGAGATGGCGAACCGGAACGACCGCCATTAGGTCTCTTAGGACATGGTCCGAAGGAACGGAAATCGTAAATTGCCAAGCAACCATCGCGTTCGGCGATGAGAGATGGGGGCGATCGTCGCTACGAAGGTTTGCTCGGTCCAAAGTAGAGACCGCGCTCGAAGCCTTCATAGAGTTTCAGAGTGATCGGATCCCCGAAAGGCAGTATCTGCGTCATGATCACGCCGCCTATGCTTCTGTAGCGATCCACCCAGAAATAGGTATTGGCAAGGCCAGCCCAGGTCATGCTGCCGGCGCTACGCCCATTGGGCGAATCACTCGTATTGAGCAGAAAACTCAATCCCCATTTCTGCGGCATGCCAGGGAAAAAATCAGTATCGTTGGCGAGATCCTTCAACACCGAGGTGAGCACGCCTGCCTTGATGTCGCCGATGCTATTCTGGCCCATGAGTTCGACGGTATCCGGCTTGAGCACGACAGTGCCATCCTTGGCTCGCCCGTCATTCAAGAGCATCTGGATATACGACGCGTAGTCGCCAGCGGTTCCGTAGATGCCGCCGCCGCCCATGAAGAATTCGGGCTGCTGGGAGATCTCATGCTCGATCGGAATAAGCGAGCCGTCTGCTTGGCGGCGATGCACGTCCGCCAAGCGCTCGCGCCACGCCGGTTTTATCAGAAACGCCGTGTCGTGCATCCCAAGGGGCGCGAACAGGTGCTCGCGCAGATAGTCCTCGAGCGATAGGCCGCTGACAGCTTCGACGACCTGCCCGGCCCAGTCGATGCTGATGCCATATTCCCATTTCTCGCCCGGATCGGCCACCAGAGGCTGAGCGAGCGAACTCAACTTGCAGTCGACTAGCAGCGGTATGTGGTTCTCGCGCATATAGCGCTCGACCGCCTTATTCCAAATGTCGTAGCCATAGCCGGATGTGTGCGTCAGCAGATGCCGGAGTGTGATCGGCCGCTTGGCCGGCCGCACCATTGGCGTGCCGTTCGCGTCGAAACCATCGAGAACCTCTGGTGAGGCAAGCGACGGCAGGACGCTTCCGATCGGTTCGTCCAGAGCGACCCGCCCCTGCTCCACCAATTGCATCGCCGCCGTCGCCACCAGGGCCTTGGTCATCGATGCGTACCAGAAGACTGTGTCCAGCGTCATCGGTGCGCGCCTGGTAAGGTTACGCAGGCCGAAGGCGCCCTCATACAGCCGGGTCGTTTTGTCGACCGCGATGGCAACGACGCCGGGCACGTCACCGCGCTGCGCCGCCCTGCGAAGCAAGGCGTCGATCGAATGCACATCGCGTGTGGTCACTATTGCGTCTCTCCCAGGGGCGTTGTCGTAACTGTCGGCGCCAGAACGGCGAGCTCGCCCGCTATGTCCTCCATCTGCTCGCCTCCTGCCATCAGCGACAGCAGTTCCGTGCTGCTCTTTTCACCGCGCTTGAAACTGGCCGCAACACGACCCTGGATCAGGACGGTGAACAGGTCGCCCACGAGCGTGGCATGATGTGCATTGTGCGTTATGAAGACAATGCCGACACCCTCGGCACGCGCCGCCTGTATGAAGCGCAGCACGGTAGCGGCCTCCTTGACACCAAGTGCCGATGTCGGCTCGTCCAGAATCAGGACGCGGGCGCCAAAATACATAGCTCGCCCGATTGCAAGCACCTGTCGCTCACCCCCCGATAGCGATCCCACCAATTGGTTGCCGTCGCGCACACGCGTGATCCCGAAGCGCCTTATCTGCTCCACGGAGACGCGGTTCGCCTTCTCGATGTCTAGCCGCTGGAACGGCCAGACACCTTTCTTGGGCTCGGCGCCAAGAAAAAAGTTCCTGCCCACGCTCATCAGCGGAATGGTGCCGATATCCTGATGCACTGTGGCGATACCGCGCGCTCGGGCATCGCGCGGATCGGTGAATTGCGTTTCCACGCCATCAAGTAGGATCTTGCCTTCACTAGGACCGTGAAAGCCCGACAGGATCTTAATTAATGTCGACTTGCCGGCACCGTTGTCACCTAGAAGGCAAACCACCTGCCCGGCTGGAACGCTAAGAGACACGTCAGTAAGCGCCTGGACGCCGGCAAAGCGCTTGGAGACGCCTTGCAGTTCGATGAGGGGGCGGTTTTCAGAAGCCATGCAGAACCTCGCGCTGTCGGCTAGCCAGCGCTCATGGCGAGGCGCCGGAAGTAGTGATTGGTGATCACGGCCGCCATCAGCAGAACGCCGAGAAAGAGCTGGACCCAGTCGGTGCTCCATCCGGTGTAGAAGATGCCGATATTGATGACGCCGAAAATGACGGTGCCGAGAAACACCCCGAACGCGGAGCCGTAGCCGCCGCCGAGCAGGACGCCGCCGATTACGGCGACGATCGGTGCCTGAAAGACATAGCCGAGGCCGGCAGTCGCGTTGCCGGAATGATATCCGATCGCCTGGATGACACCGACAAGGCTCGCGCCAAGACCGGTCATCATGAACAGCACGATCTTGACAAAACCTGTCGGTACTCCGGCGCCGCGCGCCGCGACAGGGTTTCCACCGGTCGCGAATATCCAGTTGCCGAACGCGGTCCTCGCCAGTACCCAACCGCCAAAGATCGTGATGGCGAACCACCACAGGATCGAGATGTTTGCCTGGCCCCAGTTCGATGCGAAGACAGCATCTGAAAGCGGTGTCGACTTCACCGAGACCGAGGTGGTGTTGCTGAGCAGCCGCGCCAGGCCAAGTGACAGGCCGCCTATGCTGAAACTGCTGGCAAGCGTCACGATGAAGGACGGCAACCCGGTGCGCACGACAAGGAGACCGTTCAGGACGCCGACAGCCAGGCCAAGTGCAAGGGCGGCTGAGATCATGAGCCACACGGAAAAGTCAAACAATGTCGTGCCGATCGCAACCGTGATCGACGCCGCGCCTACCACCGCGCCGACCGACAGGTCGAACTCGCCCGCAACCATGAGAATGCCGACCGGTATGGCGATGATGCCGAGCTCGGCTGCGGTGTTGAGCCATCCGGCGGTGCCGTCGAAGGTTACGAAGCCGTACCGATAGGCCGTCGCCGCGAAGAAAGCATAGACGAAAACGGTGGCTACGAAGGCACCGAACTCGGGTCTGCGCACTAGACTGGACGGAGACCAGCTCCGCATTGGCCGGGAGGTGGCGGCCGATGCGTCACGCAGCGCCTGGGTTTCCAATGTCATGAGCGTCATCCGGCAAGTGCTGGGATTGGTTGAGAAGATCCGAGGGACAGTGAAGGCGGGATCTCGGGCGCGCCACGATCGCAGGGAGCTGGCGCGTAATCAGGACGCCCCTCTGACGCCGGGATAGGTCACGTTGACTTTCAGCACCTCGTCAACATTGTCCTTGGTGATCATCAGCGGACCGGTTGATATCTGACCCATTGGCAGCATCTTGTATTGCACATACTGGTATGCCGCGAGCAAGGCGTAGTAGCCGTCGAGATATGGCTGCAGGTCGGCGATGAAGAGCAGGTCGCCGTTCTTCAAGGCTTCGAGCGAGCCGAGCGACAGGCCGAGCGAAGCATTGACGATCTTTCTTCCGCTCTGCTTGACGGCCTCCACGGAAGCAACGCCCTGCACGGCGCCAATGGTCCAGATCGCATCGATCCTCTGATCGCTTTGCAGCGCACCACGGATGGCGCTGCTGACAAAAGTGGGGTTGCTGGCATCGGAGAACTGGATGGTCAGGACCTTGGAGTCGCCTCCGGCCGCCTTGAAGGCATCGTTATAGCCGAGGCAATCCAGGTCCAGCGTGGTGTTGCCGGGAACGTGATTGACGCAAAGGCCGAATTTTGCACCGGCCTTGATCTCCCTCTCACCAACCGAGCGACCGAGGTCACGGGCGCTGAAGCCTACGTATGAAATCGCGCCGATATCCCGCCAGGAAGCGCCACCATCATGCTGAATGATGACCGGGATGCCGCTGGCCGTGATCTCCTTGATGATGGGGTCGAGCGTGTCCGGGAAGTAGTTGCCTATGACCATGGCGGCCGGCTTCTGGCTCGCGGCCTGCTTCACCAGCTTGGCGTAGTCGGCGACGAAATTGTTGGGATCGGTGCCGGTGATCCACTGGTAGTCGACATTGAGGTCACGAGCAGCGTCGTCCCCGCCCTTCTTCATCGCGCCGAAAAAGGGATCCCATAGCGGGCCGCCCAGCATGACGATGCGCGGCTTGTCCTGGGCGCTGGCGGCACCGGCCGCGCTTAGCGAAGCCAAGACGCAGACACCCAAAAACGCAACTGCGGCCACGCCGCGCCGTGCCAGCGAAGCTGGTAGCATGTTCATGATCTCCTCCCAAAAGAACCGGCCGATAAGACCGACATGAATTGGTCTAGGTCAAACGGCTTTGGGCGCTAAGTCGTGGTTGAGCATCCAACCATCGCGATGCGCGAAGCTTGCCGCGACGACTTGCTTGGCCGCGGAGGCAACGCGGCTCAGCCGAGCTGCTTTGTCATACGGCCGCGCCGCGCGCGCTCGCCGGCTGCGTTCAAGGTCAGCGCAACCAGAAGGATCAGGCCGTACATGATCTGGATGTAGAAGATCGAAACCTGCGCCAGCGTGAACAGGGTCTGGA
>NZ_RZRK01000221.1:0-8327 GCF_003997835.1 Mesorhizobium sp. M7A.F.Ca.CA.004.12.1.1 | reverse complement strand
ATCGCCCTGGCCAGCGAGGAGCTGGAACTGGTCGACGGCAGCATTTTTGAAAACATAACCTACGGCCAGGATGCCGCGACTGCCGGCGACGCCGAGGCCGCCGCAAGACTGGCCGAAGCGCATGAATTCATCGAAAGGCTGCCTCAGGGCTACGAGACCCTGGTTGGCTACAGGGGCATCAACCTGTCGGCGGGACAGAGGCAGCGGATCGCCTTGGCCAGAGCTCTTGTCCGCGATCCCGACCTCCTCATCCTGGACGAAGCCACCAATGCGGTGGACGGGCTGTCGGAAGCGGCCATCGTCGAGACCCTGAAGTCGAGAGCCGGCCGCCGCACGACCATCGTCATCAGCCATCACCACAGCACCATCTCGTTCTGCGACGACGTGGTCATCCTGAGCGGCGGCCGCGTGAAAAAGCAGGCCCCTTTCGGCGCCCTGGCCTCGCTCAGCATGGACGAACTCTACCAGCACGAACCGCTCGACTGAAAGGCACCGGGCCGGCCCGCGACCGCTTCCCGGGCGTGTCTGCAGCCTCCGGCTGGCGGGTCGTCGCAAGCGTTCGAATCAGAAGCCCGGGGAAGTGCCGCTGGCACCTTCCGTGATCGCACCAATGCCGTGCGGAGCCGAGGCGCGCTACCTTGTCTGTGCGGCGGACCTGTCGATCCGCCTGGCCGGTGCCCCATTGGGCTTACTCTCCGGGTGAGGTGCCGGCCTCCCAAGCACAAAAACAAAGACCTGAGCGCCTGAAGCGCTTCAGGCGCGACACGCTTTACGAAGCGGCGCCGACATTCCTGCGCATGCGCCGCCTGCCCGTCGTCCGTGCTTTCTTCGCCATCGCCCCGGCTATCTCGACCACGCCGTTCTCGGGCGGCCTGCCATTGGTGGCCTTGTGGAGCCGCTCGTAGGGCAGCAATTCCTTGATCCGGGCATTGAGCGAGGCGATCTCGGCTTTGAGGTCCTCGCATTCCTGCCTCTGCACGTCGAACTGTATCTGCTCGGATGCCTGTTGCAGCGTCAGTTGAGAAAGGTTGGCGTTCACCTTGGAAAGACTCATCTTGTCGCTTTCGCTCTCCTGGCTCAGCGCGGACAATCTTTCATCTGCGATCTTCTTTTCGGCCAGGGCATCGTTGAGCTCGCTCTTGAGCCTGGCGACCTCGCCTGCGGCTTCGCTGTTTTCGGACGAGGTTTGCTCCAGCCGCGATTGCAGGTTCTGTATCTCCGAGCTCAGCCCGCGCATTTCCGCCTGGCGGCGAGCCAGTTCGGCTTCCTTGTCGCCTTCCATCATGCGGGCCGCTTCGGTCGTTTCCGACAGTTTCGCCTGTGCGGCCTCGAGCGACTTCTGCAGCCGCATCTCCTCTTTCTCACTCTTGCCGAGCGCCGCCAGCAGCTCCGCCAGTCGCGCTGCTTCGCTGGCATGGATCGTCGACAGCTCGTCGAGCCTGTGGCGCGCCTGCGATTCCCGCTTCAGCGCCTTGTCGAGTTCGATCGACAGGTTGACGTGCTTTTCGCGCAGCATCTTGCTTTCGCGCAAGCGCCTGTTGGCCTCCACCGTCCTGGCGGTCAGCCGCTTGGCGATGTCGCCGAACTCCGCTTCGCGTTTGGCGCTCGAATTGGCTGTCTCCACCAGTTCCAGCCTGACCGCGGCCAGTGCCGCACGCAGCGTCTCCCGGTCCTGGACCAGGCTTGTCTCGCGCTGCTGCAGCGCTTCGAAAGCGCCGTCGCGCTCGCGCAGTTTTTTCACCGCATCGTGCAGCTTTTCCGACAGCGCCCTCTGTTCGGCGGCCAGGGCGGCATTGGCAACCTCCAGCTCGTTGGCGCGCAGGATGTCGCTGTGCAGGATGTTGAGGAATTCGCGCGTCAGATGGTGTGAGGTGCCGATCTCCGACAGCTTGTCGTTGATCTCCTCCAGATAGTCCCTGGCATCATGGAAGAGACCCTCGAAGGCGCTCAATGCGGCCAGCCGGGTCTGTGTATGGGCAGTCAGCCGTGGCGCGGTTTCGGAACTGTCCGCACCCTCGGCATTCCCTGCATTGTCGTCATTTGCCGCGTCGGCCTGGGGTGGCCCGCCATCGGCTGCCGCCTGGGCATCCGGCACATCGTCGCCCTCCGGCGGCGCCAGGTCGTCGGCGTCGAGACTTGCATCCAGCGCGTCCGCCAAATCGATCTGCAGGTCCTGGATCGCTTTATCCACGTCTTCAGCACGCTTGATCAGGCCTCTGAAGTTCATCACCAAACTCCCCTTACGCATACCTCTCTTCGCACTTAACGAATTGCTAATATAGCTTTACATCCGCGGCTTGCGCAGGGGAAGCCCCGTCGGCACAAAGGTAAATTTGGGACATTTGGGGGCTGGAATAGCCCGAACAACCAATGCCGCAGCCGGGAAGAGCCGGATTCCTCTGACGGTGTGGAGGTCTGAAGGACGGCAAGACCGTGGCCGCTCAGAAGAGCCCGCGCGAGACCTCAAGGGCAGCGGAGAAGCTCGCCTGATCTCTTGGCAGGCGCAAGATCACTATCGCAGGGCCGGGCCGAGTGCTCTAACCCAAACGGTCTCAGCTGCTTTTCGGGACTGGTACCAACTGGATCGGAGGTCGCTCGCCGGACGCGTTGCCCAGCGCGATGGCGACCCGGTCGCGCCCATTACCCTTGGCTTCGTAGAGCGCGTGATCCGCGGCATTGGTCAATTCGGCCCAGCCCACGCCATGCTCGGGGTAGGCGGCGACCCCGAACGAGGCTGTAACGGTGCCCAGCGTTCGGCCGCGATGCGTCAAATGAAGCTTCCTGATTGCCTGGCGCAGCGCTTCCGCCCGCTCGGCACCTTCCTGGACCGAGCTTCCCGGCATGACCAGGGCAAACTCCTCGCCGCCGTAGCGCGACACGACATCGCTATCCCTGGCGTGCTCGATCAAGGTGGCGGCGACCTGCTTCAGGACGAGATCGCCGGCTTCGTGGCCGAACGTATCGTTGAACTGCTTGAAATGGTCGACATCGAGCATGATGACCACCAGCGGCTGGCCCGAGCGTTCCATCCGGCGCAGTTCGCGGCTGCTCGTCTCCTCGAGATATCGCCGGTTGAACAGACTGGTGTTCGGATCGCGGATCGACTGCTGCCGCAGCGTTTCGCGCAGGCGCAGATTGGCCAGCGCCAGCGCCAGCGTGTCGACGACGCCGCGCAGGATCTGCTGTCTTTCAGCCAGCCATTGCGGCTTCTCGGCCGCATTCGGTTCGCACAGATGAAGGATGCCCAGCGTTTCGCCTTGCGCGGCCAGAGGCATGCAGACATAGCCCTTCTTGCCGTTCTCGGTGATATGCGCGCAGCGCGGCGTGAGCATGCCGGGGCCGGCGACATGTTCCTGGCCGCGTCTGAGCGCCCAGCAGTCTTCCGGCGCGAATTGCGTGGCGCTCGAGCGGACGTCGCCCCAATGCGCCATCTCTTCCACCAGATTGCGCGACGCGCTGGTCAAGTGGACGGTTCCGCTCAAACCACCGAGGAACTCGGCCATGGCGGTGCCGACCACCGAGAACGCTTCCGGGAAGGTGACGCAGGCCTGCAGCAGTTCGCCAAGCTTCACCAGACGGGTCGTGGTTTCGGACTTTTCGTGCAGTTCACGGTTGAGGAGTGCCAGCTGATCGGCACGCTCGTTGACCACTCCCTCCGCACGGCGCAGCTCGCTGATGTCGTTGAGCGTAAGGACGAGGCCGCCTTCGGATCGGCTGAGCGGACCGCAACTGGCGATGACCGGCAGGTGCGAGCCGTCGGATCTGGCCAGGCGCACTTCGCCCTGCTGCTGGCGGCCCGTGGCTAGCGCCATTTCGATGGGAGAAGCGCCGGCGGCGAACGCGCCGCCTCTGGGATCGCGAATGGTCAGCACCGAATCCCATTGCTGCCCGACGATCTTGTCGGCACGCCGCCCGATCATCATTGCCGCCGCCGGATTGGCGCTGGCGATGCGGCCGTCCCCGTCTAGAACCGCGATGCCTTCGGCAGCCGTCTCGACGATGTCCTCGACATGCGCACGCGCCGACGCAAGCTGGTCCGCCATCGTGTTGAAGCCATCGGCCAGCTGCCCGAATTCATCGTTGCGGGCGTGGCTGATGCGCGTCATGGCATTGCCTTTCGCCAGCGCTTCCATGCCGCGCATCATGTCCCCGAGGCCAGAGCTGAAACGGCGGAGCAGCTGCCATGCAAAGCCGACCGCGACCAGCACGGCGGCCGCCGCGCTGAGGCCAACCAGCCAGAGCAGGCTGTCGGTGCTTTGTTCGGCGGCCTGCAGAACAGGGTCATATTCCAGCAGCACGGCGCCGATGATCGTACCCTCGGGATTTTCGATCGGAACAGCCAGTATGGCGTTCACTTCCTCCGGATCGACAAATCTGCGCGGAATGCCGTCCGCCAGGGTCTGGCCGATTTCGTTGCCGGGGTCGTGACCGAATTTGTCGCCGACCTGGTGCTCTTCGTCTGCGGCATGGGCGAGGATGGTCTTGTTGTTGTCGAGGACCAGGAAATCCCGGTGCAGGCGGCGGTGCTGGTGCAACATGAATTGCTTGAGCGCCTCGGGCCGCTCGAGCAGCGAAGGCGTCCCGTCGGATGATTTGAAGACGATGGTGTCGGCCAATTCCCGCGCGACGTTGGTCGCTTCGGTCAACCCCAACGATTTGGTCGCCACTTTCTGCGTAAAGATCGCGACGCCACCGACCAGCCCGATCAGAGCCGCGGCGGCCACCATGGAGAGAATGATCTGACTCTTGATGCGCATGTCATGGCCCCGCCGAGAACGACGGCATCTCGCATGTCCAATCGAGCCAGCATCTCATTCCCGGCTTTTATTACCAAATGCTTATCAACGTCCTAACGATGCCAGCCCCCTTCTCCTCGCAGGCGCGGCTGGCGCTGCGCTAACGGGGCACCATGACCTGGAAAACCGCAAGGTCGGCGGACTTTTACAGACGCTGGTGTTCAAGGCATGTGTCAGAGGTTTGGTGGGTGGGGTACGCTACCAACCGGCCCCGGCATCGTCACGCCAGTTCAGCAGTAACAGTCGTCGATCATCTTCGCGTTCGTTGCAACCATTTCCCGGACCGCGGTGGAGAACTTTTTGTCACCGGCTCCCTTGGCTGTCGCCTCCGCTCCGCCCGGCGCAGCGGCGATGAAGTTTCTCGTAAATGCCACGAGCCCGGGTGGTCCTTTCATCGTGGTAAAGCCGCGCTCCTTGCAGGCGTCGAGAAACTCCTGCGCGCGACCCTGTTCGATGATCGCGCGTATGTGAAGCACCACGCCTTCGACAGAGAGTTTTTTGGTATGCCGCCTTGTCGTGCCGTCCTTGGTCCTGAACGAACTCGCGCCCGCCGCCGTTCTGGTCGCCTTTGCCATGGGTTCCTCCTAGGTTGATCCGCCTGTCGATGCTGTCGCGCCGTGAAACTACTCTCCGGTGATCAGCTCGAGTACCTTGGATTTCCTGTCGCGATAGTTGCTGTCGTCCACGCGCTGAAGCTCGCGCACCCCGGCCTCTACCTGGCGCTCATACTCTTGCTGCTCCGCCTTGCTCCGTGCCTCGGCTACGGTCAGTCCCCCCTCCGTAGGAGGCAGTTGCATGACCAGCGTCAGTGTATGGATGTCCACCCTTTCCGTGGTGGCTGTCAGCGTGCTGCCCTTGACGTCGGTGCCGCTTAGCCGTTTGCCCAATTCGAGTTTCGGGCTGATACCGGCATGCAGAGTCGTGGTGAAAACAAGCGTTTCATTCATGGAGGGCACTGGCACCTTGTCCCGCTGCGTGAACAGGTCGGCTTCCGATATCTGGCCGATCAGGTTTCCCGACTGGTTGGACGTTATGAAACTCCTGACGATTTCAATCAGATTGAGCTTCCCGGCAATCGGATAAGCGCCGTTCGGAAGAGGCTCGCCGCCCGCAAGCTCGGCCCGGAATTTGTTGCACTGGCGGATCGTCGGAAGATTGGTCAGCAATTCGTCGACCCGGTCCTTCTGGACAAACTCCCGCTTAGCCCGCCGCTTGCCTTCGAACGATGCGTCGATGGGGCTGGTCAGCGTTCCTCGGGTAAATACACTCAAAAGATCGACACTACCGCCCAGATTGTCGGTCTGGGTCATGTCGAACACATATTTGTAGAAGATAAAAACCTTGGAGTAAGTCTCAACAACTTGCTTGAGCTGCTTTTCTTTATCATGAAGATTTTTGTAGCCTGACGTGAAAAAATCCCGAAATACTTTAGACTCATTTTTGGCCTTCGCTTTTGCGATGTCATCCTTGCTGAGCGTGGCGCTGTCGGGCGGCATGAACCGCGCCAGATGGTCGCGACTGAGGCTGGCCGCAACCGCCATATTGTATTTGTCCCTGTCCAGGGAGAGCGCGCCGATCAACAGCGTGATATAGGCATCGCGCATTTCGCAACGGATCGCCTGGGCGATGCGGGCAGTATCCAGGCCCCCCGTGACCTGCTGGGTCGTCGGCCGTACGGCGCAGGCAAATAAAACCTGAGCGGCGGCCAACAATGCGGCCGCGCGGCAAATCGTTCTATACAGGCGCAAGTTTCCCCCCTGAGCCAATCCAGATTTATACTGGAAAGGCGCAGTAAATCAACAATTGCCAACTTGTGTCAATTGGGAGTTTTAGAAATTGTTAATTTAGAGCGTATTACCTGCGGTCTTTGAAGGCGGCATGGACGCGGGTGAATGCCGGTCGGGATGGGCTGCCGGCGCTAGCCTGCACGACGCACGGTTCCTCACCCCCCCCCATGAAATGAGGGCGAGGAACCCAAGTCTTGCTAAGTCACCCCGCCATGGCCAGCGGCACGGCGCTCTTGTTGGGGATCTGGATGTCGATTTCCAGCGTCGACATGGTCTCGCCGCGGTCCATCGAGACCTGCAGATAATCCTGGTCGATCTGCACATGCTTGGCGATGACGGCCATGATCTCCTCGCGCAGGATGGAGACGAGGTCTGGCTGGCTGCGGTTGCGGCGCTCATAGGCGAGCAGCACTTGCAGCCGCTCGCGCGCCACCGGCGCGCTGGAGCGCCGCTTGAAGATGTCGAGCAGGTTCATGCCGCCCTCCTTCCCAAAAGACGATCGAGGAAGCCCTTGCGCTCGAAGGGCACGATGACGGGCAATTCCTCGCCCTCCAGCCGCCTGGCGGCGTCGATATAGGCCTTGGCAGCGGAATTGAGCGGCTCCGACAGCGTCACCGGCGAACCGAGGTTGGAGGCGCGCAACACGTCCTGGCTTTCCGGAATGATGCCAAGCAGCGGCACCGACAGGATTTCCAGCACGTCGTCGATGGACAGCATTTCGCCGCGCGACGCACGCGCCGCATCGTAGCGCGTCACCAGCACATGCTTGGCGATCTGCTCGCCCTGCTCCGCCCGCAAGGTGCGCGCGTCGAGCAGGCCGATGATGCGGTCGGAATCGCGCACGGAACTGACTTCCGGATTGGTGACGATGACCGCCTCGTCGGCAAAGCGCATGGCGAGCTGCGCGCCGCGCTCGATGCCGGCCGGGCTGTCGCAGAACACGTAGTCGAACACCGAGCGCAGCTTGTCGATGACTTCGCCGACGCCTTCCTCGGTCAGCGCATCCTTGTCGCGCGTCTGCGAGGCCGGCAGCAGGAACAGCGTCTCGACCCGCTTGTCGCGGATCAGCGCCTGCGAGAGTTTGGCCTGGCCCTGGATGACGTTGACGAGGTCGAACACCACGCGCCGCTCGGCGCCCATGATCAGGTCGAGGTTGCGCAGGCCGACGTCAAAGTCGACCAAGGCCACCTTCTTGCCGGTCTTGGCCACGGCCGCCCCGAGGGCCGCCGTCGAGGTCGTCTTGCCGACGCCCCCCTTGCCCGAGGTGACCACCACTACCTTGCCCATTGAAAAGCCTCCGTTGTTGTTTTCTTGGTCGGGCGACCATCGGCCGCCCCAATATCGAAACGAATGTCAGCTCAGCGTCGAAACCCGCAAGGCGTCCCCATCGAGAAACGCCTGCACCGGCTTGCCGCGCGAAACACCTTCCATTTCCTCGGCGGTGACGTACCAGCCGTCGACCGCCAGAAGCTCCGCCTCGTTCTTGCGGCAGAAGATGCGCGCGCCTCTGTTGCCCAGCGCACCCGCCGAAGCGCGCCCGCGCAGCGTGCCGTAGACATGGATCGAGCCCGCCGCGATGATCTCCGAACCGGACGCGACCGAACCGAGCACGATGACATCGCCATGCGGATGCACGATCGCCTGGCCCGAGCGGATCGGCGCCTTGATCATCAGCGTGCCCGAAGCTTCAACCTGCGGCTCGCTATCGCCCGCCTTGCTTGCGTCAACCTTGCCGTCGCCGGCC
>NZ_RZRK01000220.1:0-8328 GCF_003997835.1 Mesorhizobium sp. M7A.F.Ca.CA.004.12.1.1 | reverse complement strand
TCCCTGGCTCGGTCCGATCGGCAGCGTCTTGCGGAAGAAGGCGTAGGCGGCGAAGGAAAACGCCAGCGCCAGCGACACCCAGGGCAGCTTGCCGCCCTCGACGGTCAGCACGGCGACTGCGACGGCCGCCAGCACCACCGCCGCGATCTGCAGCCGGTCGAGCCGCTCGCCAAGCAGCAGCGCGCCGACGACGACGTTGACCAGTGGATTGATGTAGTAGCCGAGCGCGGTTTCGACGGTGCGGTCGACAGCGATCGCCCAGACATAGATGCCCCAGTTGACCGAGATCAGCGCCGCCGTCAGCGCGGCCATGGCGATGGTGCGCGGCGAGCGCAGTGCCGCCTTGAAATCCGCCATGCGGCCGGCCCAGATCAGAACGGCGGCGGCGATCGGCACCGACCAGACGATGCGATGGGCAATGACTTCGGCGAGCGGCAGATGAGCGACCGCCTTCATGTAGAAGGGCAGCAATCCCCACAGCAGATAGGCGCCGAGCGCCAGCAGAAAGCCGCGCCGGGCCTTGGAATCCGCGTCCAGGGTAATTGCTTCAGTGGCCATGGGCCAACGCTATGGCCCAGTCACCTTGGCAAGACCATCGCAAAGTTCTGATGGATCAATGGACTTTCGCTGATGGTTCAACCCTATTCGGCGGCCACCAGTCCGGCCATCTCGCGGTTCTTCATCAGCTTGTAGACGATGGAATCCATCAGCGCCTGGAACGAGGCGTCGATAATGTTTTCGGAAACGCCGACCGTCCACCAGCGCGCGCCGGTGCCGTCATGCGATTCGATCAGAACGCGGGTGATCGCCTCGGTGCCGCCATTGAGGATACGCACCTTGAAGTCGGCCAACTCCATGTCGGCGATCTCGCCCTGAAATTTGCCGAGGTCCTTGCGCAGCGCGATGTCGAGTGCGTTGACCGGGCCATGCCCCTCGGCCACCGACATCTTCTCCTCGCCGTCGACCACCACCTTGACGATCGCTTCGGAGACCGTCTTCAGCTGGCCGTTGGCGTCGAAGCGGCGCTCGACCATGCAGCGGAACGAGGTGACGTTGAAGAACTCCGGCAGGCCGTGCAGCATCTTGCGTGCCAGGAGCTCGAAGCTGGCATCGGCGCCCTCATAGGCGTAGCCCTCGGCCTCGCGCTCCTTGACCACTGATATCAGCGCGTCGAGCCGGTGATCGTCCTTCGGCACCTCGATGCCGCGCCGCCTCAACTCGGCGAGGAAATTGGCCTTCCCGCCCTGGTCCGAAACCATGACGCGGCGGCGGTTACCGACCGTTTCCGGGGGTACATGCTCATAGGTCGCCGGCTCCTTGGCCAGCGCGGAGGCATGGATGCCCGCCTTGGTGGCGAAAGCAGAGGCCCCGACATAGGGCGCTTGCGCTTCCGGGGCGCGGTTCAAGAGTTCGTCGAAGGCGCGGGACAACCTGGAAATGCCTGTCAGCGCCTCAGCCGAAATACCGGTGTCGAAACGATCGGCGAAGGCCGGTTTCAACGCCAGCGTAGGCACGATCGAGATCAAATTGGCGTTGCCGCAGCGCTCGCCGATGCCATTGAGTGTGCCTTGGATCTGGCGCACGCCGGCCTCGACCGCGGCAAGCGAATTGGCGACCGCCTGGCCGGTGTCGTCATGGGCATGGATGCCGAGATGATCGCCCGAAATACCTGATAAAATAACCTTCTCGACGATGGCGCGGACTTCCGATGGCTGCGTGCCGCCATTGGTGTCACACAGCACCACCCAGCGCGCGCCGGCATCATAGGCGGTCCTGGCGCAGGCCAGCGCATAATCGGGATTGGCCTTGAAGCCGTCGAAAAAATGCTCGCAGTCGACCAACGCCTCCTTGCCGGCGGCGATCGCCGCCTCGACGGAGGCCTTGATGGCGTCGAGGTTCTCCTCATTGGTGCAGCCGAGCGCGACACGGACATGGTAGTCCCAACTCTTGGCGACGAAGCAGATGGCATCCGACTTGGATTGCACGAGTGACGCAAGGCCGGGATCGTTGGAAGCCGACGCCCCAGCCCGTTTGGTCATGCCGAAGGCGACGAATTTGGCGCGCGACGTACGTTTCTCCTGGAAGAAGGCGGTGTCGGTCGGATTGGCGCCGGGATAGCCACCTTCGACATAGTCGAGGCCAAAAGCATCGAGCAGTTTCGCGATGGCGATCTTGTCCTCGACGGAAAAGTCGATGCCAGGGGTCTGCTGGCCATCGCGCAATGTGGTGTCGAAGAGATAGAGGCGCTCGCGGGTCATGGTCATTTGCCTGCAAACTTGTCCGTCGCGCGGATCAGCCGATCCAAAATCCCCGGCTCCGAATAAGCATGACCGGCGCCCTCGATCAGGTGGAAATCCGCCTTTGGCCAGGCCTTGTGCAGCGCCCAGGCATAATGCGCCGGGCACGGCATGTCGTAGCGGCCATGGACGATGGTGCCGGGAATGTCAGCCAGCTTGTGCGCGTCGCGCAGCAACTGCCCTTCCTCCAGCCAGCCGGCATGGACGAAATAGTGGTTCTCGATGCGGGCAAAGGCGATGGCATAGTCGTCCTGCCCAAATGGTCCGCTGGTCTCCGGCTCGGGCAAAAGCGTGATCGTTTCGCCTTCCCACAAGCTCCAGGCGCGGGCCGCCTCGATCTGCGCCTTGCGATCCGTGCCGACCAGCCGCTTGCGGTAGGCAGCCATCATGTCGCCGCGCTCGGCCTCCGGGATCGGCGCCAGGAAGCGCTCCCATTTGTCCGGGAACATTTCCGAGACGCCGAATTGATAGTACCATTCGAGTTCGGCTCGCGTCAGCGTGTAGATGCCGCGTACCACCAACTCACTGACGCGTTCGGGGTGCGTTTCGGCATAGGCGAGCGCCAGCGTCGACCCCCAGGAGCCTCCGAACACCAGCCATTTGTCGAAGCCGGCCATTTCGCGCAGGCGTTCGATGTCGGCGACCAGGTGCCAGGTCGTATTGGTTTCGAGCGAGGCGTTGGGCGTCGATTTTCCGCAGCCGCGCTGGTCGAACAGGATGACATCGTAGAGCTTCGGGTCGAACAGCCGCCGGTGTTTTGGGGAAATGGTGCCGCCCGGCCCGCCATGCAGGAACACCGCCGGCTTGGCGCCCCTCGTGCCCGAACGCTCCCAGTAGACCTGATGGCCGTCGCCGACATCCAGCATGCCGGAATCGAACGCCTCGATCTCGGGATAAAGCGTACGCAATTGACTGCTCATAGCTGCAAACCTTTGGTCGGCCAGTCCGCTGTTTCATGGTCTGGGTGCTGGAAGGAGATGATGGATTCCTGCCTGTTGTAATAATCAGGATCCTGGTGGACGGGCTGATCGAAGATCGTCTCCACCCAGGGCAGCCGCGCGGCGTAGTTGACCTGGATCTGCGGGGCAAGATCGGAGCGGTCGTCGAAGGCACCGATAGCGATCTCAAGTCCACCGGGCTGCCGGTAGGTCAGCGGCGTCCCGCAGCGGGCGCAGAAACCACGATCGATGTTGACCGACGACTGGAAATAGCTCGGCTCTTCATGGGTCCATTCGACGCCGTCCCTGGGCACCGTGACCAGTGCACCGAAGAACGAGCCGAACTGCTTCTGGCACATGCGGCAATGGCAGATCGATGGACGGCCGAGCGCTCCATGAATGCGGAAACGCACGGCGCCACACTGGCAGCCGCCGGTTCTTACCTGATCGGTCATGATCTTTCCTTTGGCGGCCATTGTTCGGTGTCGTGGTCCGGATGCTGATAGGAGACGAGATCCGCCAGATAAGAGGCCGACGACACGTCGGCCATCGTCTCCTCGCCCGGCAATTGCGGGATCGTATCGACATAAGGCAGCTTTGCCTCGGTGCCCCATTGGATCAGCGGCACGATCTCCGCCGGATTGTCGAACGCGCCGATGGCGAGGCCAACGCCGTCCGGCGCGGTGAAGGTCAGCGGCGTGCCGCAATCGGCGCAAAAACCGCGATCGACATGGTTGGAGGAGCGGAAGTATTTCGGCTCGCCGCGCGTCCAGTCGAGCCGGGCGCCACGCACCGAAACCAGCGGCGCATAGAACGAGCCGAACGCCTTCTGGCACATGCGGCAATGGCAGACCGAAGCGTCGCCGAGCGCGCCTTCAACGCGAAAGCGCACCGCGCCGCACTGGCAGCCGCCGGTGTAGACCGGCCGGTTGTCGAGGCTCATCACCGCTCACTCCGGGACATGGCAGACGGCCTCGACATTGTTGCCGTCGGGATCGAAGACGAAGGCGCCATAGTAGCTCGGGTGATAATGCGGCCGCAGGCCTGGCCCGCCATTGTCCTTGCCACCGGCGGCAAGGGCTGCGGCATGGAAGGCATCGACCTCGGCGCGGCTGCGCGCCGTGAAGGCGACGTGCTGGTGATCCCTGGGCTTGTCCTTGCCGGTACTCAGCCAGAACACCGGCCGGTCACGGCCATAGCCGCCGACCTTGGCACCCCCGGTATATTCCAGCGGCACCATGTAAAGCAGCGCCGCACCAAGCGGGGCCATCGCCTTGTCATAGAAAGCCTTCGAAGCGTCGAAATCGGCAACGGTGATGCCGAGATGGTCGATCATCTTTTTACCTCCCAGGTGGTGATGCGCTCGCCAGTGACCGGATCCTTGCCGTCCTTCAACTGTACACCTTGAGCCAGCAGTTCGTCGCGGATGCGGTCGGCCTCGGCCCAGTTCTTGGCGGCGATGAATGCGAGACGCTTGGCGATTGCCTTGGCGACGTGGTCTTCATCAACCGTCGCCGACGCGACATCGAAGCCGAGGAACAGCAGCGACGCCTTCAGCGCAGCCGCCGCATCGTTGCCGTCCGCTGCCTCGCCAGCCAACTGCGTCAAGACCTGGAAGGCGGCATAGGTTGCGAGATCGTCCGACAAGGCATCGATGACCTGCACGGGCAGCAGTCCTGCGGCGGCCGGCGCAAGGTCGGCCGCCCGCTTCCATTTGCGCAGCGTGTTCTCGGCCTCTTCCAGCTTGCGCACGGAAAAGTCGATCGGTTCGCGATAGTGCGTCATCAGCATTGCCAGCCGCAGCACCTCGCCCGGCCATTTGCGGCCGCCGAACGTCTCGGTCTCGAGCAGTTCGTTGATCGAATAGAAATTGCCGACGCTTTTCGACATTTTCTGACCTTCGACCTGCAGGAAGCCGTTGTGCATCCAGATGTTGGCCATCACGTCCGTGCCATGGGCGCAGCGCGACTGGGCGATCTCGTTCTCATGGTGCGGGAAGATCAGGTCGAGGCCGCCGCCATGGATGTCGAACACCTCGCCGAGATAGGCGGCCGACATTGCCGAGCATTCGATGTGCCAGCCCGGCCGACCCCTGCCCCATGGCGAGTTCCAGCCAGGCTCCTCCGGCGACGACAACTTCCACAGGACAAAATCGCCGGGATTTTTCTTGTGCGCGTCGACGGCGATGCGAGCACCGGCCTGCTGCTCGTCGAGATTGCGCTTCGACAGCTGGCCGTAGTCCGGCATCGACGCCGTATCGAACAGGACTTCGCCCGCGGCAACATAGGCATGGCCGCGTTCGATCAGGCTTTGAATCAAGGTGATCATGTCGACCTTGCCGTCGGCGCGGGGCTCGACGAATTCGGTGGCGCGCGGCTCGACCGTCGGCTCCAGGCAGCCGAGAACCGCCACGTCCCTATGGAACTGGCCGGCGGTCTTTTCGGTGACCCGCCTGATCGCCTCGTTGAGCGAAAGTGTTCCGGAAGCGATCTCGCCGCCGAAGTCGCGCAGAGCGCGCGCGTTGATCTTGTCGTCGACGTCGGTGATGTTGCGCACATAGGTGACGTGCGCCTGCCCATAGACGTGACGCAGCAAGCGGAAAAGCACGTCAAAGACGATCACCGGCCTGGCATTGCCGATATGGGCAAAGTCGTAGACGGTCGGGCCGCAGACATACATGCGCACATTGTCTGGATCGATCGGGACGAAATCCTCTTTCGTCCGCGTCAGCGTGTTGTAGAGGCGCAGGCCCTGCGATGCGTCGGACATTCGTGCCTTCCCGGTTCAGAACTCAATTTGACGAAGCCAGCCCTGCGCGAAACGCAAATCAGGCTCCAGCCTGCTGGCCGGGGCGTTTGTCCAATCTGGGGAAAGATGAGGCGAAAACGTCCGGACCAGCGCGAGGCTAGCCAATAATGCAAATGCCACAAATGGCGAAAGACGTTTTCATGGGCGGCTTTATCGCCTTGGCATGTGTTGCCGTCAAGTCGCAAGTTTCGGCAAAAACGTCGCTGGATCACAGGTAATGATGCACTGAAACATTTTATTAAACATGTCGGCACAGTCATGAAACATTCGCCGGCTAGATCAGCAGGCGTCACGATTTGGTCAGAATCGGCCATCAAACGCAGACACGAAAATGTTACCTGGGAAGAGAGACATGCCCCGAACCAAGCAGGAAGCCAACCGAGCCAAGCAGCCGGCACTGGCCAACCACTACCGCGCGATCGGCCCGGCCGCGATCGTCGCCGCCCTCCTTCACACCGCGAAGAAGAAAAAGCCGGTACAGAAGATCGTGTCGCCCCGCGCCGCCTGAAGTGGTGTGCGGCCCGGCGCCAAGGGCGCCTGGCAAATGGCGCAGACATACGTCGCTGAAGAACAGGTTCAGCTAGAACAACGTCATCTGATTGTCGTCCGCGCCGGGCTTCTGGCGCTTGACCTTTTCGGGCTCCGGCCCGATCTCGCCCCGCTCCTGAATCTCCGGTCCGGTGTTGGCGACCTTGTTGACCAGGTCGGAGACGGGAATGGCCTCGAAGAAATCGAGTTGAGCCGGCCGCAACAGATCGGCGACATCACGCGGTTCGAGCGTGCGGCAATCCAGCCAACGGGCGAAATCCCTGGGGTCGATCACCACAGGCATGCGGTCGTGGATATGCGCGATATCGGCATTGGCGTTGATGGTCAGAATGGCGCCGGTATCCATTTCCGAACCGCCCGGCTCGGCATAGGTCTCGACCAGGCCGGCAAAGGCGACCAACCCGCCATGCCTGGGCCGGATCCAGTAAGGCTGGCCTTTCTTGCCGCCGGTTTGCCGCCATTCATAAAAGCCGGAAGCCGGCACCAAGGCGCGGCGATGGCGCATGGCGGCCTTGAACGACGCCTTTTCGGTAGCCCCTTCGGAGCGCGCGTTGAACAGCAGCGGAAACTCCCTGGTATCCTTGACCCAGGTCGGGATCAGCCCCCAGCGCACCAGCATTGGCTGCCGGTCGGGCAAATTGGAGCCCGGCGCCCGCGGGGGGCCGGCGACCGCCATCAGGATCGGCTGGGTTGGTGCGATGTTGTAGCGCGCCGGGAAATCCTCCAGTTCCGCCAAGCCCAGCAAGGCGGCAGTCTGGTCCGGCGTCGCGGTCAAGGCAAAACGTCCGCACATGGTCGATTGGCGCCCTTTGAAAGGTTCGGTTCCTGAAAGTGCCGGTGCAACCGGCATTGCGCAACCGCTAAAGCTTGCCCATGCTGGGCGGTCCACAACAGACCTGCCTACACGCCTGATCGGGAACCCATGAACGAAGCGCGCAAGACACTTCCGGCAGTCTCGGTCGCCGTCGTGCGTGCAGACACCCTGCTTCTGGTCAAGCGAGCCCGGCAACCCTCGCAAGGGCTCTATGCCTTTCCGGGCGGCAAGGTCGAACCCGGCGAGACGCTGGAGGCAGCGGCAGAGCGCGAACTTCTGGAAGAAACCGGTTTGCGCGCCACAAATTATCGCCCGCTACGGGAAATCCACATTGACGGCAGGGATGACAGCCACCCGGTCGATTACCTCCTCACGGTCTTCGGCGCGGCCTATGCCGGCGGCGAGGCGGTAGCCAGCGACGACGCAGAGACGGCGGCCTTCTATACACTCAGCGAGATGGCGGCATTGCCGCTCGCCGGCTCGGTGTTCGCCGTGGCCGAGGAGTTGTTGGACCCCCGCGGAGACGACGGGCCGAAGCCCTGAAAACAGCCTTGCAGGCGACAAATTGTTTCGCCACAAAGACTTATCCTGTTTGGCAGAGCCACGCCGTTGGGTAGAGAAGGCTTATGAACCGTCCGTCCATGCTCCTCGCCGCGTGTCTTGCGGTCGTCGCGACCGTTTCGATACGGCCCGCGCTCAGCGCCGAATCGCCGTTCGAGCCTGGGTTGATGCGGCTGGCGGAGGTTCTGGGCTCGCTGCATTTCCTGCGCAATCTGTGCGGCGAGAAAGGCGACCAGTGGCGTGTCGAAATGACAAAACTGCTCGATTCGGAAAATCCGGACGCCGAGCGGCGCGCCCGCTTCATTGCCAGCTTCAATCGCGGCTACCGCTCCTTCGGCGGCACCTATACGAGGTGTACGTC
>NZ_RZRK01000021.1:0-17395 GCF_003997835.1 Mesorhizobium sp. M7A.F.Ca.CA.004.12.1.1 | reverse complement strand
TAGCGGCGCAGGCGCGGTATTTCGCCAAGGATTGCTGCCTTCTTTTCATCCATGACCGCTGGTTTCGAGGTCGCCCTTATTGATCCCAATTGAACGCGCCTTCCGGGCACGGCGCAAGCGGCCAGCGCGAAGCGGTCTCCCGCCCCGGTCACCCAAGCAATGCAATAACGCTGGCTAGTGCCGATTTATTCCCGGTCGGGGTGAAATCTTATTGTTCTTGCTTGCCTTTATCCGTTTTCCCGCGCCGCCCGCGTCAAAAGCCGCTGATAAAACAGGCCGATGCCGATCAGCACGGCGCCAAGGCCGATGAACGACAACGCCCTCAGCACACCTTCCAGCTCCGACATGTCGAAGATGAAGACCTTCAGCACGGCGATCGCGATCAGCGCGGCCGAGGCGACGCGCAGCACCTGCGATTTCAACCAGACACCGGCTGTGAGGAGCGCAACGCCAATCACCAGCCAAAGCGCCGAGTAGGTATAGGTTTCCAACTGGCCGAGGCCGCTCCACAAGCCGATGAACTCGCCCTTGAACAGGCGCCTCACCGACAGCGTGGCATAGGCGAAGGCAAGCACGGCAGCCACCACGGCCAGCATCTGCGCATACCATTTCGGCCGCTTGTCCCTGGCGTAGAGCGCCAGTCCCCCGGCGGCGACCGCAGGCAGGAGATAGGCGAGGAACAACAGGTTGAACACCGGGATCCGGCCTGTCGATTCGTCTGACAACAGCGGATTCAGCACGACGAAGTGCCTGACAACGATGAAGGCGACCGAGGCCACACCGGCGGCCATCGAACCATAGCGCAGCACCGAGCTTGGCGAGCGCATGTCGATGGCGACCAGGATGGCGCCGGCGCCGATGGCGATCAGGGTGTAGATCGACTGTTCGGCGAGCGTCATGGCACCCGTGTCGATGACGCCGCCGTGCATGGCGTGGCGCACCAGCATAGCGAGCGTGAGCAGCGCAAACAGCGCCGCAGCCGCCTCCATGGCAAGGCGCGGCCGGCCATTCGTGGTGCGCGCAAGCTGCCAGGCGGCAAAGCCGAAGGCCAGTGCCGGCACGCCGTAGCCTGGCAGCAGCCAGTTGAACACCGGCGTCGTCGACAGGAACCCGGCACCGACGATGGTCGGGTCGAAAGCGACGCGGCCAAGCACCGCGATCACCGCGCCGACCGAAATCCAGCCGAGCACCGGATAGGCGCGCCAGCGCGTAGTCAGCGCCGGCACGATGGCCGCCGCACCGAGCAGGATGGTGGTCCAGCCGGAATCGAAAGCCATATGCATGAGCAGGAGCCCGGCGATGGCCGCGCCGCCCAGGGCAAACGACACCGCGACACCGCCCTTGAGCGGCGGCTCCTCGGCCCGCGCGATCCACTCGCCGCCGGCGGCGAAAATGACGACCAGCAGTGCCGCTGCGGCAGCGTAGACAAGGTCACGGTCGAGATTGCCGAAGGTGAACCAGAGTGCCAGCAGGATGACCAGCGGGACAATGACGCCCCACGCTGCCCATGAGGCCGCGCGGATCTGCGTGCCGGCGGCGAACCGGCGCGCGGCCCAGAAGCCGGCGCCGATGAAGACCAGGCCGAGTACGATGCCGATGCGCAAGGTCAGCGCGTTGGACGTGGCCACCGGCAGTCCGTCGACGCCCAAGGCGCCGCTGGAAAAATCGGAAGCGATCGAGGTTGGCGGGATGATGCCGAGATAGATCAGCACCGTGACCAGTCCCGCGGCATAGAGGAGCGGCAGCGCCAGCGGACGATAAAGCGCGACCCCCACCATCGCGGCGATCACCACCGCGCCCGGCAAGGCGTAGCCGGCGGCAGCGAAGGCCGGGTCGACCGACAGGCCCAGCGCCGAGAATGCGACGAACAGGCCAGGCACGATGGACGGCCAGTCGAAAGCCCTGGCTGGTCCAGGTTCGTCGTCACGGCGAGCGAGCCAGACAAGGGCGAGCACGGCCAGCGTGACGGCGTCGATGAACAGGATGGCAGAGAGGTTCGCCCCTGGCGCATCGGTCATATAGAGGATGGTCCAGACACCGGCGCCGAAAAAGGCGGCCGCCATCAGTAATTTCCAATCGCGCATGCGGGCGATGACGCCGGTGACGGCAAGCACGATCGCGAGATAGCCGAAAAGCGCCCAGGGATTGGGTGCCTGCGAGGCGACCAGCACCGGCGTCACCATGGCGCCTACCAGGCCGATGCCGGCCAGCGCCTGACCATGGACCAGGGCGGCCGCGATCGTTGCCACGCCGATGACGCCGAGCAGCGTGAAGGCGAGTGCCGGGCCGATGAAGCCGTAAATGCCATGCGCGGCATAGACGGTGCCGAACAGGATGAAGGCACCGGCAGCAGTCAGGATCGCTGGAATATAAGCGCCAGCGGCCCCTTGCACCGGCACCTTGAAGCCGGTGCGGCGGATGAACTCGCCGCCGGCCACCAGCACCAGGCCGAGCACGCCGGCCATGGTCAGCCGCACGCCGGGACCGAAAATACCTGCCTCGATGGTGTAGCGGATCAGGAACAGGCCGCCCAGCGCCAGCGCGATGCCACCGACCCAGACCGCCCAGCGGGTGCCGAGCGCGGTTTCGACATCGGATTGGCGGGCGGCTTTCGCCGCTCCGGGAAGCTCCGCAGGTTCCACTGCCTTCGGTGCCGGTTCTGGAGCGGTCCACGGGCCGGAGACGATCTCGCCGGTCGAGTCTTCCGTGTCCGTGGCTGGCGCCGGGACGGTGACCGCTGCGCTTACCTCCGGCGGAACGATATCGGTCGCAGCCGCTGCGTCCGGAGCCATGTCGGCGGGCGCGTTGTCGTCCACCTGTTCGGAGGACTTGGCCGCAGGCGGCACGGCACCGGAAAGGACCAGGCTGCGCAGCGCGCCTAGTTCACGCTCGACAAGGCCGATGCGGCTCTGCTGGCGCGAAATGATGACGAACAAGGCGATGATGGCGACAAGGCCGATCAGGCTTTCAAACATGGCGGTTCCCCCAAACCAGGCCAGTTTTCACTGACATTCGTCTTACTGACATTCAAATGCGGCGGCCAAACGGCCAGAAAATCCAAGCTCGGAAAACTCAATGCGCCGCCAGTCAACGCGCCGCCAGATTGGCGGCCGGAAAGATCGAGCATGTTTCGGTGCCGAAAGCCAGCAGCTTGCCGCCGGCATCCTTCAGCGTCGCTTCCGACACCGCCAACGTGCGGCCCTTGTGAACAACCCTGCCCTCGCACACCACCTCGCCGGTCTTCGGCGTGATGGGACGCGTCAAATTCACCTTGAACTCCGCCGTGGTATAGGCCTCGCCCTTTTCGAGCAGCGTCTGCACGGCACAGGCCAGCGCCGAATCGAGCAGCGTCGCCGCCCAGCCGCCATGCACGCTGCCCAGCGGATTGAGATGGCGCTCGCTCGGCATGCCACGAAAGACAGCGCGCCCTTCCGAGACTTCGGTGAGAGTGAAATTCAGCTGGAAGGAAATCGGCGGCGCCGGATACTTGCCGTCGACGATGCGCTGCAGCAATTCCAAACCGGTGTATTTCAGGATGTCGGCGTGCGGAATGGTGCCGAGGCCGAGCGGTGAGACCCGGCCAGGATAAAGTTCGACCTCGCTCATGTGATGATTTCTCTGGCTGCGTCTTCGCCAGCTATGGCCTTGCCGCGCGCGTGATGTTTGCGCAAGGCGGCGAGGAAGCCGGTACGAGCGTCCGGCGGCTCGATGCCGCGCGGCTCATAGACGTGGCGGTTGAAGAAGAAGCCGGTGAGCCGGAAGGCGTCGTCGACATCAGCCGCATCGGCGCGCAGGCCGGAGCCGCGCTGCAGGAAGGCCGGCAGAGCCAGCATCTTGTCGCGCCACGGCAAACCGGCTTCGCGCGATACCGCACGTCCCGACTTCGGTGAGACATAGGCCAGGTCCTGTCGCGTGCCGGTGGCGGCGCATTGGCTGAGATCGAGGCCGAAGCCGAGTTCGTCCAGCACCAGAAGCTCGAAGCGCGCCACCAGTTCGCCGGCAACGTCGGCGTCGTCGAGATGGACGATCATCACGGCAAGCGTTTCGTAGAGACCTTCATGCGCGTCGCGCTCGGGCAGCAGGCGCAGATGCGCGGCCATGGTCTGCAATCCGTAGACGGCAAAGGCGCTGTCCATCAACCGGGCCGCGTTCATCTCGATCGCCTCGGCCTGGAACGTGCCGAGGTGCTCGTCAAGGCGCGCTCGCCACAACAGGTCGACACGGTTGCCGGGCTGGAGCACAGGCTGCTGCTTGCGCGAACGGCCGCCACGAACAAGGCCGAGATGACGGCCATGCGCTCGCGTCAACACCTCGAGAATGGCGCTGGTTTCGCCATGCTTGCGGGTGCCGAGAATGATTCCCTCGTCGCGCCATTCCATTTCAGGAGCTTTTCACCGATCGGGTGGCGAAATCAAGGTATGGGCTTGGCCCCCGGGTAACTCTCATGCCAATGCATAAAAAACCGCCCGCAGCGATGTGCTGCGGGCGGGCTGGTGGGGTCAGTCGATCCGTTAGAAATTGCGCTGGAAGCGAACGATGCCGCCGACGCTGCTCTTCTTGTCGGCCTTCGTCCAGTTGTTGAAGTCCAAGTCGTCGAATTTTCCTGCATTGAGGTAATCGACTTCAGTCGTGATCGTAAAGCCGGGCACAATGGTATAGGCCACGTTGGCCGCGACGCCGAGGTTCTTCCAGTCGTCATAGGAGACCTGGGCGTTGAACGAGGTCTTGTCGTTGAACTTGTAGGTGCCGCCGCCCCAGATCGCCCAGTTTCCGCCCCATGGCTTGTATTGGGTACGGCCTGTGCCGAAGTCGTTGATGTTGTCGTTGGTGCCGTAGCCGCCCATGACGAACAGCGTCAGTTCCTTGCTGACGTTGACGTCCAAACGGACCTTGCCGGACACTTCCTCATAATTGCTGTCATAGGCCACGACGCCGGTGATCGCACCCCAGTCGCCCTTGTACTTCAAACCGCCGACGACATGCGGAACATAGCTGTCGATCGTGTTGACGCCGGTGCCTTCTTCGAGCGAGACCACGCCCGTGAAGCCGCTGCCTGCGTCGAAGTAGTAGCTGATGAGATTGGTATCCTTGACACCATACGGGATGAGCGTGTCCTGGATGACGTTGCCGGCATAACCGATGAACTGATCGTATACCGTTTCATCCTTACCGACGCGCAGGCCACCGAGCTGGATCCAGGCGAAATTGAGGCTGGTGGCCTTGTTGCCGGCCTGCCAGCCAGAGCCACTAGTCTCATAGTTGCCGCTGCTGTTGCCGAATTGAAAGCGAGTCTCGGTAAAGGTCTTCAACGTGCCGAGCTCGGTTTCCTGGCCGGTATAAGTCCTCAGCGTGAAACGCATGTTCTTATACCAGGTATCGTTGCTGTCGCCGTCCTCGGTATCCGGAACGTTATTGGCGCCATCCAGCGCGCCGGAATCGCCAGCGCCCATGTCATAGCGCAGATAGCCGCCGATGCGCAGGCAGGTCTCGGTGCCCGGAATGTAGAAGTAACCGGCGCCGTAGACGTCGCAGATCTTGACGTATTCGGCCGGTTCCGGTTCGGCGACGACGACAGCGTCGGCGGCGCGCGCGCCGCTGACCGCGATCAGGGCCGCGGCTGAGCCGAGAAGGAGGCTCTTGATGTTCATTTTCTGACCTCTCCAGTCATAGTTATAAATGGCTTCGGATTTGTGGCTGGCGGCAATGTTTTCCCGCCTCACCCCCACAACGAAAAAGGCTCACACCGCTCGCCCTTTTCAGCGGCGAACATACCCATCGTTCATCTGCCTTCAATGACGATTTCCGGAATAATTACAATTCCACAAACAGATTAATGCCGTGTTGCACAAATAACACTTGATAATCCGACGAGCGGCACAAATGGCACAATGTCATTTATTAAATACATATACGGATACTTTCGCGTCTAACTATACTGATAACGTGTTATATTTCCAAAATGGCAGCATAATACGCAAAATATACCTCAATTCTGTCGAAATTTATTTGATTCTTGCCGCCTCCCCTTCTGTTGCCAGATAACGCCCATCTGCAAATCCCGCTCTGATACCGAGGCGAAAAGCGGGATGACGCTTCCAAGGGTGTCTGCCCCCTCCAAGGCGGTCGAAACTTCCTGGAGTGCCGTCGTGTCGCCGATTGTGACAGCAGCCAGCCGTTGAAAAACGATTCCTCCGTGACGCCCTCTCAGTCGACCTGAACGACGCAGGCGATGCGCTCCCCCCGCCTCGATCAGGCGGGTGGGCACGCATAGGTCCGGGAAAGCATCGCCTCGGCCAGAATGTCCCTGGTCGCGCCATACGGGGCGGATGGATCGGCGACAGGATCAGGATCTGGTGGGCGAGAGCGCCTTGAACGTTTGGCGCCTCACCCCCGCCGCGCGTGATCGGCAAGCACCTCATCGATCACATGACGGGATTTTTCAACCTCGACAGGGTAGACGTCGATCTGTCCAGCTACCGTGATCAGCGCCTTCCAAAGCGTCCAGCCACGACCACGCGCCCACATCGCCTCATCGGCTGGAAGGCCGGCGCGAAACGCCTCCCGGCTTTTGCCTTCAAACAATGTCCAGGCAATCGCCAGATCGCAGGCGGGATCGCCAACGCCGGAGGTTCCGAAGTCGATCACCGCGCCCAACCGGCCTTGCCTGACCAGCAGGTTTCCGCAACTGACGTCGCCGTGGAACCAGACCGGCGCACCGTGCCATGGCGCGGCAAGTGCTGCCTCCCACACCGCGCGGGCTGCGACCGTATCGATCTTGCCGTCGAGGGCTGCAATCGCTTGCCGGGTTTCGCCATCGTAGACGCTGAGTGCTCCGCCGCGAAAGAAGTTGTGTTGTCCCGGCGCCGGTCCGCCAGTGGCATCGATCCTTTGCAAGGCGACCAGGAACGCGGCCAGGTCGGTCGCGAATCGCGGCAAGCTGGCGATACGCTCGCGCTCTGCCGTCTCGCCTTCGATCCAGCGGTAAACGGACCAGTGCCAGGGATAGCTTTCGGCCGGAACTCCCATCGCCAGCGGCACCGGGATCGGCAGCGGCAACAGAGGTGCGAGCCTCGGCAGCCAGCGATGCTCCTTTTCCACCTGCAGGGAATAGGCCGCGGCGCTTGGCAGCCGCACGGTCATCTCGTCGCCGAGATGAAAGGTCCTGTTGTCCCAGCCGCCAAACTCGACGGGCCTGACCGCAAGCTCCTTCCAACGGGGAAACTGCGTGGCGATCAATCGGCTGACAAGCGCTATGTCGATGTTCGGCTTGCTGACCATCGAGCCTAGCGCGGAAACTCGAGCCCCATCTCGCGATAGCGCTCAGGGTCGTCGCCCCAGTTCTCGCGCACCTTGACGAACAGGAACAGGTGCACCTTCTGTTCGAGGATGCCCGCTATCTCCATGCGTGCCGCCTGGCCGATGGCGCGGATTGTCTCGCCCTTGTGGCCAAGAACGATCTTCTTCTGGCTGTCGCGCTCAACATAGATGGTCTGGTCGATGCGCACCGAGCCATCCGGCTTCTCTTCCCATTTCTCGGTCTCGATATGCGAGGAATAGGGCAGTTCCTGATGCAGCCTTAGATACAGCTTCTCGCGCGTGATCTCGGCCGCGAGCTGGCGCATCGGCAGGTCCGAGATCTGGTCTTCCGGATAGTACCAGGGGCCGACCGGCAGAGCCTCGGCCAGATAATCGAGCACGTCCTTGCAGCCGGAACCGGTCAGCGCCGACACCATGAAGGTGCGCTTGAACGGCACCCTTTCGTTCGCTGCCGCCGACAGAGCGAGCAGCGCTTCGTGCTTGACGCGGTCGACCTTATTGAGGATCAGCACCATCGGCTGGCGCACATCCTTCAGCCGTTCGAGGATGGCGTCGGCGTCGCCCCTGATGCCGCGTTCGGCATCGATCAAAAGCAGCACGATGTCGGCGTCCTTGGCCCCGCCCCAGGCGGTGGTCACCATCGCCGTGTCGAGCCTCCGCTTCGGCTTGAAGATGCCGGGCGTGTCGACAAAAACGATCTGCGCATTGTCATGCGTGGCGACGCCGCGCACGATGGCGCGGGTCGTCTGCACCTTGTGGGTGACGATCGACACCTTGGCGCCCACCAATTGGTTGACCAGCGTCGACTTGCCCGCATTGGGCGCGCCGATCAGCGCGACAAAACCGGAATGCGTGGCGGCGGCTGCGGTCGCCGGCTCTTCGGTAGCGGTCATGCCGCACTCCCTTCACTGGAGGGTCGCGCGCCCTCCGATTTTTGGGCCGATGTGGTGGCCCAGACGCCTTCGCGCACAAGAAATGCCGAAGCCGCCGCTTCTTCGGCAACCCTGCGGGAGCCGCCAGTGCCGCTTATCGGCGCAAAACCGCGGACCTGCAAGGACACGGTGAAGACGGGCTGGTGGTCCGGGCCTTCGCGCTTTTCGATCACGTATTCGGGTCTGATATCGCTGGTCTTGGCAATCCATTCCTGCAGATCGGATTTCGGATTGAGCGGCTTTGTGATCACCGTATGCGAGCGCGGTTCCCAGTAGCGCAGGACAAACCGCCGCGCGGCCTCGATGCCACCGTCAACGTAAACCGCCGCGATCAGGGCTTCGACCGCATCCGCCAGATAGTTTCCGCCCGAGCCACGCGACCGCATCTTCAAGGCAGAATCGGCGCGGACCAGATCTTCCAGCTGCATTTCGATGCCGATCTCGGAGCATGTCCGCGCATCGACCAGCGCATTGAAACGCGGCGCGATTTCACCTTCCGGCGCATCGGGAAATTTTTCGAAAAGCATATCGGCGACGACAAGCCCGAGCACGCGGTCGCCAAGAAATTCAAGACGCTGGTTGTTGGTGGCGGCCTTGACCGCACTGGAATGCGTCAAGGCGGTCTCGAGCAAGCGGATATCCTTGAAGACGTGGCCGGTCTTGGCTTTTACCAAACCGGCCAGAGTTTCGCCTGTCGGACGCTTCAAAGCCATCAATTGACGAAGTGGAACAGGCGCGAAGCGCGCATCAGCGACGGCCATTTCCAGATTTCGAGAGGGCTCGCCTTGCCGGCGATCGAGAAGAAAACAAGATTGGCACGGCCAACCAGATTTTCCGCGGGAACGTAGCCGACGGTGAAACGGCTGTCGGCGGAATTGTCCCGGTTGTCGCCCATCATGAAATAGTGGCCGGGCGGCACATCGAATTCGCGGGTGTTGTCGCCGATCGAGTTCGAATTCAGGTCGAGCGTGTCGTAGCTGACGCCGTTGGGCAAGGTCTCACGATAGACATCGATCGGGCGCGATTCCTCGGTGATGTCGGGATTGTCGATCTGGCCTGTTTTCACGCGCGGCACGCCGACGCCGTTGATGAACAGCTGGCCGTCCTTGACCTGGATCTTGTCACCCGGCAGGCCGACAACGCGCTTGATGTAGTCGACGGACGGATCAGGCGGGAACTTGAACACCGCCACGTCGCCGCGCTTCGGCTCGGCGCCCCAGATACGGCCCGAAAAGATGTCGGGGCCGAAAGGCAGCGAGTACCGCGAATAGCCATAGGACCATTTGGTGACGAACAGATAGTCGCCTTCAAGAAGCGTCGGCCGCATTGATCCCGACGGGATCGAAAAAGGCTGGAACAGCAGCGTGCGGATGACCAGGGCGAGCAAAAGCGCCTGGACGATGACGCTGACGGTCTCGCCAAGCCCGCCGGATTTCTTCTCGGATTTTTCAGCCACGCTCATGTCGTCCTCGATTGTGCGTTGGATGGTATAGAGTCTCGGCGCGCGCTGGGCAACGTCAATGCCGGTCGTCAGAGGCAATCAATGTGGCGCTTCTTCGACGGGCAGCGCCTCGATGATCACAAAGGCTTGAGCGAGCGGGAAATCATCCGTGATGGTGAGGTGGATTGCCGCCCGATGGCCGTTTGGCAGGATCTTGTCCAGCCTGGCCTGCGCTCCTCCCGTCAGAGCCATGGTCGGCGCGCCACTGGGCAGGTTGACGACACCCATGTCGCGCCAGAACACCCCCTGCGCCATACCGGTGCCCAGCGCCTTGGCGCAGGCCTCCTTGGCGGCGAAGCGTTTGGCATAAGAGGCCGCGCGGGCGCCTCGATTGTCCGAACGCGCCTGTTCGACCTCGGTGTAGATTCTCTGGATGAAGCGCTGGCCGTGACGCTCCAGCGATTTCTCGATGCGTCTGATGTCGATCAGGTCGCTGCCGATGCCGATGATCATCGCGCGGTGGAACCGATGCTTGCGCCGGGATGGGGCGATTGCGCATGCCGGCTTGCGCGCTGGGCCAGACGTTTGCACCGCTGTTCGCGGAAAGCGTTCATGCCCCAGCGCGTGATGGCGTAAAACAGCAGCCCGAAGGCGAGCCCGAGCGGAACCGCGCCTATCAGCATCGGTTCAAGGACCGGTTTCCACAATTGCGCGAAGGAGAGGTTGTGCAACATCTCGCCCAGATGTGCCGGCGGCCCATGCGTCGGCAAGCGGTCATGCAGGATGAGCTTGCCCGTTTCCCACGACGCCCCCCATAGCAACGGGAAGGTCAGGGGGTTGCCGAAAAAAACCGCGCCGAGAGCGGCCGCCACCAGATTGCCGGCGATCACCCAGCACAGGAGGGCAGCGATGATGAAATGGAAACCGACGGGAAAGAATGAAGCGAAGACCCCCGCTGCAACGCCGGCCGCCACCGCATGCGGTGTGGCCTTCAGCCGCAGGATGCGCTTGGAAAAATACTGAAGCGAGCGCGAAAATGAGCGGCGCGGCCAAAGGTAGGTACGCACCCGCTCATAAAGGCCATCAGGCTTGCGGCGTCGAAAAAGCACTCTGTTCCCGTTCCACGGCTCCCGCAACGGCACCTTAGCCGGGCGTGGTAGCCACATCTTGCGCTTGACGATCACCCAATGGCAATCGCAAGCATGATATAACGACGCGCTGACAGAAGAACAACCAAGCACCGTCTGTCCGATGCGCACTCGTCGCCGCCCCTCGGGGTGGTTCATGCTTCGAACATTGGACAATCGCGGCGAATTTAAGGAAAACTGGCAGTCGCTTTTTCGAAGAGCACCAGCGCTACGGCAGGTATTCGCTGACCTCGACCAGATTGCCGTCCGGGTCGCGGAAATAGACCGACATCATCGGACCGCGGGCCCCGACACGTTCAACCGGACCGAGTTCCACCGCCACACCATTGGCCGCGAGCCGGGCACGGACCTCATCCAGTGGCCCGTCCGTGACCAGGCAGAAATCGCTCGAGCCCGGAGCCGGCGACTTCGCCTTCGGCTCGAAAGTGCGGCCGACCTCATGCACATTGATCTTATGGATACCGAAAGCCAGCGCCGTCGGCCGATCCGCCGCGTCGATGCGCTCAAAACCCAGCACGCGCTGGTAAAACTCACAGGTCACTTCCAGCGAAGCGACCGTCAGCACGAAATGATCGATGCCGGTGATCATTTCCAATTTGTCTTCACGCATGTCGCTTTCCCCAAAACCGCCGCACACTGTTGGGCGAAAAAATGCCCCGTCAGATGTTGCGGCTGCCGGGCTTGATCGCCGGGATGGCGGCAAGCTCCGGCGGCAGCCGGTCGGCCGGATAGGCCGGGACCTCATACTCGGCCAGCGCGATGAGCGGCACACCGACATCGGTCTTGCCAGCCGAACGGTCGATGATGCAGGCCGCGGCCACTACCTCGGCGCCAAGATCGCGCAGGCACTCGATGGTCTCTCGGATCGACAGGCCAGTGGTGACGATGTCCTCGACGATGACGACACGCGAACCCCTGGCGATCTCGAAGCGGCGCAAGCGGAACTCGCCGCCTTCCCGCTCGACCCAGATCGCCGGCACGCGGAGATGGCGCGAGGTCTCGTAGGCTGGGATCAGCCCGCCGATCGCCGGGCCGACGACATAGTCGATCTTGCCGGGCACGCCTGCGCGGATTTTCTCCGCCAGCGCCTTGCACAGTAGCTCGGTCTTGTCGGCATGCATGAACACGCGCGCCTTCTGCAGGAAGACCGGACTGCGCAGGCCCGAGGTCAAAATGAAATGCCCTTCCAGAACAGCACCCGCCTCGCGGAAAATGCCCAGCACTTCATCGGTGTTCATTTCTGCCTCTTTTTGATTGACCATGACTTTGTCCGAAACCGGAGCATGATCTAGCCATTTACGCGTCTTGCGTCGCTGACGCTCGAATTGTCCTTGAGCTGCGACAGCAGCCGGTTGAGGTGCTTGAGATCCCAGACTTCGAGATCGATCAGCATTTCGGTGAAGTCGGGCGCAGTGCGCACCATCGACAGCGTATGGATATTGGCGTCGTTCGAGGCAACCACCTGCGCTATATCGGCGAGTGACCCCGGCGCGTTGATGGCGGTGACCGAGACACGCGCCGGAAAGCGTTCCTTGGTGCGCTCATCGATGTCCCAGCGCACGTCGATCCAGCGCTCGGGCTGGTCATCGAACGCCTGCAGCGCCGGCGACTGGATCGGATAGATGGTGATGCCGGTGCCCGGCTGGACGATGCCGACGATGCGATCGCCAGGCACTGCCCCTTCCGGCGCGAAACGCACCGGCAGATCGCCGCGCACGCCGCGAATCGGCACGGCGCCATCGCGTGGCTGGTCCTTGTCCTTGCGCGCGGCACGACCCGGAATCTGGAACAACATGCCGGCGGCATTGCGGATCTTCGACCAGCCCTCCTCGCGCGGCTTGGGGACGGCCGTAGTGACGCGCTCATCCTTGTAGTCGGGGAATACCGCCTTCATGACGTCGGTGGAGGCGAGCTCGCCGCGCCCGACGGAGGCCAGCACATCCTCGATGTCCTTGCGCGCCAGCCTGTGCAGCACCTGCTTCAGGCTCTCCTTGGTGAAGGTCTTGCCGGCACGCTCGAAGGCGCGTTCCAGGATGCGGATGCCGAGACCCGAATATTGCTTGCGGATGGCGTTCTTGGTGGCACGGCGGATGGCCGAGCGCGCCTTGCCGGTGACGACGACCGATTCCCATGCCGCCGGCGGCACCTGCGCCTTGGAGCGGATGATCTCGACCTCATCGCCGTTCTTCAGCTCCGTCATCAGCGGCATGATGCGGCCGTTGACCTTGGCACCGACGCAGGTGTCGCCGACATCGGTGTGCACCGCGTAGGCGAAATCGATCGGCGTCGCGCCGCGCGGCAGCGCAATCAACATGCCTTTCGGGGTGAAGCAGAACACCTGGTCCTGGAACAGCTCCAGCTTGGTATTTTCGAGGAAATCCTCGGGATTGTCGCCCTCGGCAAGCTGCTCGATGGTGCGCCGCAGCCAGGCGTAGGCGTTGGTTTCCTTCGAAATCGCGTGGGCGGCGCCATTCGTCTTGCCGCCGGTGTCCTTGTAGATCGAATGGGCAGCGACGCCGTATTCGGCGATCTTGTTCATCTCTCGGGTGCGGATTTGCAGCTCGACACGCTGGCGCGACGGGCCGACGATGGTGGTGTGGATCGACCGATAATCGTTCTGCTTCGGCGTCGAGATGTAGTCCTTGAAGCGGCCGGGCACCATCGACCACGCGGTGTGGATGGCGCCAAGCGCCCTGTAACAATCCTCGACCGTGTCGACGACGACGCGGAAGCCGAAAATATCCGAGAGCTGCTCGAAGGACAGCGCCTTGGCCTCCATCTTGCGGAACACCGACCACGGCTTCTTCTGCCGGCTCTTCACGCCGGCGTTGATCGCATGCTTCTCGAACAGCGTGGACAGCGCCTTTTCGATGTCCGTCAGCACGCCCTTGTTGCGCTCGAAGATTTCGGCAAGCCGTGCGGTGACGGCGCGATAGGCTTCCGGATTGATGAAGCGGAAGGCGATCTCTTCCAGCTCCTCGCGCATGCCTTGCATGCCCATGCGGCCGGCCAGCGGCGCGTAGATATCCATCGTCTCCTCGGCGATGCGCAGGCGCTTGGCCTCCGGCATGTGGTCGAGGGTGCGCATATTGTGCAGGCGGTCGGCGAGCTTGACCAGCAGCACGCGGACATCTTCTGAAATCGCCAGCAGAAGCTTTCTCAGGTTTTCCGCCTGCTCGGCCTTCTTCGAGACGAGATCGAGCTTCTTCAGCTTGGTCAGGCCCTCGACCAGCTTGCCCATTTCGGGGCCGAACAGATCGTCGATCTCAGCCCGTGTGGCGGTCGTGTCCTCGATCGTGTCGTGCAGCAGGGCGACCGCGATCGTCGCCTCGTCCATATGCATCTCGGTGAGGATGGCGGCGACTTCGAGCGGGTGCGAGAAATACGGGTCGCCGGAAGCGCGCTTCTGGTGGCCATGCTTCTGCATGGCATAGACATAGGCCTTGTTGAGCAACGCCTCGTTGACGTCAGGCTTGTAGCGCTGGACGCGCTCGACAAGCTCATACTGACGCATCATGGGCGGGATCTCGCAGCGGTGAAATGAATCATGCGCCGCACTGCTGTACGGCGCATGTCATAGATAGCCACGAAACTGCCAGGACGGAAGTGCCGGATGCTTGATCCAGGCTCTTAGTAGTCGTCGCTTTTTTCCGGTGGCACCAGACCCTCGATGCCGGCCAGGAGATCTTCCTCGGTCATGCGGTCGAAGGTGATGTTCTCCTCGGCGTCATCGGCGTCGGTGGCAGCAACGGCGGTGCCGGTCTGATCGGCAATCGCCTCGCCGTCGGCCTCGGGCTCGTCGACCTCGACATGCTTCTGCAGCGAATGGATCAGATCTTCCTTGAGGTCGTCGGGCGACAGCGTCTCATCGGCGATCTCGCGCAGCGCCACGACCGGGTTCTTGTCGTTGTCACGCGGCACGGTGATCGGCGCGCCCTGGCTGATCTGCCGGGCACGGTGGCCGGCAAGCAGCACCAGTTCGAAGCGGTTGTCGACCTTGTCGATGCAATCTTCAACGGTTACGCGGGCCATGGATTGCCCCTTTCATGCGATGGATTTGATGGAAAACAGGCGCGGTCCATAACCCGAACGCCGCCAAAATACAAGCATCATGGCAATGGCCGGGCTGCAGGGCGCCCAATCCTTCGTTCAAACACCCGATTCGGCAAAACTGGCTGTGCCTATGTGTTCGGTGTCCCGATCACAATTGCTTGCAGTGCCGCACGCGCCCTTGGATTGCCGTGAATCTGGCGCTATCTCGGATGCGTAGAGGTCAGCCGGTTTATTATGAGCCTGACCGAACGTCGCTATCGCATTTCGTTTAGACGGCCGTTTATTTCGAGAAGGAATATTTTCCATGTTCGACCCTCGTGAAAAAATCGCCCTATTCATCGACGGCGCCAATCTCTATGCGACGTCGCGCGCGCTCGGCTTCGACATCGACTATCGCAAGCTCCTGTCGAGCTTCCAGAAACGTGGCTATCTTCTGCGCGCCTATTATTACACGGCGCTGGTCGAGGATCAGGAATACTCCTCGATCCGTCCGCTGATCGACTGGCTCGACTATAACGGATTCAAGGTGGTCACCAAGCCGGCCAAGGAATTCACCGACTCGACCGGCCGCCGCAAGATCAAGGGCAATATGGACATCGAGCTCACGGTCGATGCGCTGGAGCTCGCCGATGTCGTCGACCACTATGTCATCTTTTCCGGCGACGGCGATTTCCGCACGCTGGTCGAGGCGCTGCAGCGGCGCGGCCGCAAGGTGTCCATCGTCTCGACCATGGCCTCGCAGCCACCGATGATCTCCGACGATCTGCGCCGCCAGGCCGACCATTTCATCGACCTGACGACCTTGAAGAACGACGTTGGCCGCGATCCGTCCGAGCGGCCGGTGCGCAGGCCCGAGCCGGCCGAAGTCGACGAGGATGATTACTGAGGCCGGTCGCCTTGACCGCCCTTTGCGCCTCAGAGCCTAGTCGCGACTGCCCGCTCTGCCCGCGGCTGCACGACTTCATCGCCGAGTGGCGGCAGCGCGAACCATCCTGGTTCAATGCGCCGGTGCCGACTTTCCTGCCCTCGGAAGGTGACGCGACGGTCCAACTGCTGATCGTCGGGCTGGCGCCCGGCCTTCGCGGTGCCAACCGAACGGGCCGCCCGTTCACCGGCGACTATGCCGGCGACCTGCTCTACTCGACCCTGATTTCGCACGGTTTTGCACGCGGCGAATTCAAGGCCAGACCCGACGACGGATTGGAGCTTGTCGGCACGGCGATCACCAATGCCGTGCGCTGCGTGCCGCCTGAGAACAAGCCGGTGGGCGCGGAGATTGCCACCTGCCGGACATTCCTGGTGCCGACGATCGCCCGGTTCCCTAATTTGCGCGCCGTGCTGGCACTGGGATCGATCGCGCATCAGTCGACGGTGCGGGCGCTGGGTGGGCGCGTCGCCGCCTACCCGTTCAAGCATGGCGGGCAGCTGCCGGCCGGTGGCGTCACGCTGTTTTCGAGCTATCACTGCTCACGCTACAACACCAACACCGGCGTGCTGACCGAAGCGATGTTCGTTAGCGTTTTCAGCCAGATAGCGGAATTCTTGCGGACATAAATGTTTTTGCAGTAATTAGAGTTGGTGTCCGCAGACATCAACTCAGTGCGGCAGTGCATTCAGCGCATCCAACATGGCTGGCCCACCCTGCAGCACATTCAGGTCGACATCGCCATTGATGCCGTCAACGCGACCCCTGTTGTGGTACTGCCAGTAGACCCAGTCGTTGCGATCCGGCTCCAGGAGCAATGAGCGGAGCCAGAGCGGACGGGCAGCAATGCGCCCGGCATAGGCTTCTGCTGCATCGTCGGTCAGATAGACAATCGCAGGCTTGCCGAACGCCGCCTCGACTGGAGCGAGGAACGCGGCCAGTTCGGCGTTCAATTGTTCGGGCGTCGGCCGCTGCGGGCAGTTGCCGCCGAATTCGATATCGACCACGGGTGGCAGCAGGGACTGATCGTGCGGCACCACCGAGATGAAATTCTTCGCCTGGTCCGCACCCGGCCGGCAAAAGGTGAAAAAGTGATAGGCGCCGACGGCGAGACCGGCGGCCCGGGCCTCTTCCAGATTCCGTGCGAAAGCATCATCGACATGATCGCCGCCTTCGGTCGCCTTGATGACGGCAAAGGCGACATCATCGGCGGCTACGCGCCGCCAATCGATCTGGCCCTGATGATGGGAGACGTCGATGCCCCTGACCGGATATTTATCGCGATCCGGCGAGAATGACCTGAAATAGAGATAGCCGCCTGCTGCAAGGAAACACAACAAGACCAGGCTGGCCAAACCAAAGAGGACAATCCGGTTCTTCAAGCGAATGGCCCCGCCTACCCACGCTCTTTTAACAGCCGGCCCTTCTCGCGCGACCAATCGCGCTGCTTCTCGGATTCGCGCTTGTCGTGCAGTTTCTTGCCGCGGCCGACAGCGAGCAGCAGCTTGGCGCGGCCCTGGTCGTTGAAATAGATTTTCAGCGGCACCAGTGTCATGCCTTCGCGGTCGACACTCTGTGA
>NZ_RZRK01000219.1:0-8350 GCF_003997835.1 Mesorhizobium sp. M7A.F.Ca.CA.004.12.1.1 | reverse complement strand
ACCATATCTCGGCGACATGGATGTCCTGCCAGAGCGCGAAGCGTGCGCGATGATCCAGATGCGGCGGCAGATCCGCCGATGAGAAGACGTTCTTTTGCAAGGGGCAACCGGCCTTTTCTACAATCGCGTCTTCATTTCGACACGCACCGTATGGGACCAGATCACGGTCTGTCCAGAGCCGGAAATACTTGTGCGCCAGGTGACAATTCCAGTGCCGTCATGGACAAGGATTGGCTTAATTTCGTGGATTGGGCTGGTTGAATTTCGGATTACTCGAAAATACCCAGTGCCGACGAATCGCGCCACCCTACTCCGGCGATGGCACCGGCGGCCGTGATGTCAGCGCCGTGCCGAAGGCGGCGACAACAACGGCTGCGATCCCGGCCAATTGCGTGGTGGTGAGGCTCTCGTGCAGGAACAGGAAGCCGGCCAGTGCACCCAGCCCCGGCTCCAGGCAGGTCAGCGTGCCGTAGATGCGCGCCGGCATGCGGGTCAGCGCCACCATCTCCAGAAAGAACGGCAACGCGCTGGAAAACAGGCCGACCAGCAGCGCGCTGACCAGGATCGACGGCGACAGCAGCGCGGATCCCGCCTGCGCGATACCGAAGGGCAGCACCAGCACGGCGGCGATGGCCATGCCGTAGGCAGTGGTGCGGGTACCAAGCTCCGCGCCGGCCTTCTGGGCCAGCACGATATAAAGCGCCCAGAAGCCGCCGGCCGCCAGCGCCAGCATCACCCCGATCGGATCAAGCGGCGCGAGGGAATGAACGAAGGGCGACAACAGCAGGATGCCGGCCACCGCCAGCGCGATCCAGGCAAAGTCGCTGGCGCGCCGCGAGCTTAAGGTCGCCACCAGAAGCGGGCCGGTAAACTCCAGCGCCACCGCGATGCCGAGCGGAATCCTGGCCAGCGCTGCGTAGAACAGGAGGTTGAGCGCGCAAAGCGTCACCCCATAGGCGACCAGCCACGGCAGAGTGGCACGCGAGGGCCGCATCTGCCAGGGCCGCAGCACCGCGATCAGCATCAGCGCACCGATGACCAGCCGCAGCGTTGTCGTGCCTTGCGCGCCGATCTGCGGGAACAGGCCCTTGGCGAAGGCGGCGCCGATCTGGATCGACACCATAGCGCCCATCAGTGCTGCGACCGGCAGGGGCGCCGCTTGGCGACTGGCAACCGGCGTCGATGTCACTTGGTTTTGTCCTTCCCCGATGCCAGGGCAGAAACCGCCTGACGGTGTGGAGTTAGGACGAACCAGCCGGCCTGTCGTGAGGCAGCGGCAACTGCTCGCTAGGGCAAGGACTGCAGGCACCCTATGAGTCTCCCGGACCGCGGAGCGTTCATTGCCGCGGCGCACAAGAATAGCTGGAGATGATCCTGTAGGTGCCAGACCGCAACGACACGCTTCAGGCGGTGGCAGCCGAGCGCTTGAAGAGGATGGTGACTTTAGTGCCCTCGCCAGCGCTCGACTTCACGTCGAACTCCGCCTTGGCATTCTCGGTCAGCGAGCGGGCGATCAGCGCGCCGAGTTTGCCGCGCTTGGGCCAGCTCTCGCCCTCCGGCAGGCCAATGCCGTCATCGGCGATCACGATGCGGCAGCCATCGCCGTCAACCACGCTGTGCAGGGTGATCGTGCCGCCGTTGCGCCCCTGGAAGGCATGTTTGAGCGCATTGGTCAAAAGTTCGTTCACCACCAGCCCGGTCGGCATGGCGACGTTGATCGACACCGGATAGGTGTCGACCTTCATGTCGAGGCGGATGCCCTCGACCGCATGCGAGTTCATCACCGCCGACGCGATCTGGCTGAGATAGACACCAAGATCGACCTCATCCTTGTCATAGTCCCCCGACAGCGTCTGGTAGAGGATCGCCAGCGCATCGACGCGACCTGCCAGCCGCTCGAAACGCTTCTGATCCGGTTCGGCCGCGTTGCGCGTCTCCATCCGGATCAGTGCGGTGATCATCTGGAGATTGTTCTTTACCCGGTGCTGCAGTTCGCGCAGCAGCGTGTCCTTCTCGCGGATGCGCTCATCGAGCGATCGCGCATCCTCCGTTTCGCCATGGGCCGAGACGTCGACCAGCGCCACCAGCCGGAAGCAGACCTTGCCATTGTCGTCCTCGATGACATTGGAATAGACGTCGACGATCGCCGGTTGGTCTTCTGTCCGCTCCAGCCGGAACGTGCCGATGAAATCGGTGTCCTCGACCACGACCTCGAACAGCGGCCGGTCCTTCTGCTTGTGCAGGCCGGTGCCGGAAAGCGCCGCCCAGTGTTGCCGAGCGAGCGTCGCCGCCTTGAGGCCGGACAGTTTCTCGAATTCCGGATTGGCATAGACGACACGCTCCTTCGAACCGAGATCCGAGACGGCAATGGCGATCGGTACCTGGTCGAGGAACTTCTTGAACTGTTCGCTTTCCAGCGCGCTGGCAAGGTCCGGCGTTTCGAGCAGCTGCCCGACCGCTTCGGCCTTCTGTGTATCGGATGTCATCTGCGGCGCCTGTGCTGTGTGATCACCATCAATAACAGCGATGCGATCTCCCCGCCATCGCCAAAGCACGAGGCGGCATTTCACGCGCCGTCACAAGTGGTGTGTCGCACAATCTCGAAATCTGCGTAGCCGCGTCGAAATTGACCGAGGCCCAGGGAACCGCTCACGAGGCCGGCTTCGACGCCAGCCTTGGCCCGGTCTTGACGTCGACGATCTCAGGCTTGGCACTGTCCACCGTGCCATCCCAGCCGCCACCGAGCGCCTTGTTGAGGGCGATGTAGTTGGTCGCCAGCAGGACGCGGCTTTGCAGCAGCGAGTCCTCGGCCGAGTAGAGCGAGCGCTGGGCGTCGAGCACATCGAGAAGGCTTGTCTCGCCGGCCTTGTAGAGCGTGCCTTCGAGCCGCGCCGCATCGCCATAGGATTTCGCCGAAGAGGCGAGCTTGCCGATCCGGATGCGCTCCTGCGACAACAGCACAAGCGCGTTCTCGACATCCTCGAGCGCCGTCAGCACCGAAGACCGGTATGCGATGAAATATTGATCGCGCTGCGCCTTGGCGACCTCGACGGCCGCCTGCAATTGACCGGCATTGAACAAGGGCACGCTGAGCGTCGGCCCGAACGACCAGCCGATCGACGAATTCTTGCCGAGATCGCCAAGCTTCAGCGCCGCCGTGCTGATGTCTCCCGTCAGGCTGACCGAGGGATAGCGGGCGGCCTCTGCCTGGCCGATCTTGGCGGTGTATTGCGCATATTGGCGTTCCGCCATGCGCAAATCGGGTCGCGAAAGCAAGAGGTCGGCGGGAATTCCGGTGGGCATCGGCAGGCGTGGTGCAGGGATCGGGGCGACCCGCTTCAGCCGCTCGCTGAGCGAGGCAGGCGGCCGGCCGGCCAGCACGGCGAGACGATGCACGGCCTGGGCATAGCTTGCCTCCAGCGTCGGCACCGCGGCTTCGGTGCTCGCTGCCTGCCCCATCGCCTTGGCGACATCGGCGGCGGTCGCCGTGCCCGCCTGCGCCATGGTGCGGGTAAGTTCGGCGGTCTGCCTTTGCGACGCGGCCGAGCGCCGGGCGAGCGCGATGCGGGCCTGGTAGCCGCGCGCCTGGGTATAATAGGAAGCGACATCGCCGACCAGGGTAAGAAGCGTCGAGCGCAGTTCCTCCTGCGAGGCGTCCAGCCCGTAGCGCGCGGCCTCGACGCCTCTGCGGTTGGCGCCGAACAGGTCGAGTTCCCAGCTTGCATCGAAGCCGGCCTGGTACTCGCTGTAGGTGGCGTCAGAGCCTGATGTGGTCTCGGCTGACTTGTTGCGGGTGGCCGAGCCGGAGCCGTCGACCGACGGCAGCAACGTGCCGGCACTCTGGCGGTAGCTGGCGCGCGCCTCGCGGATTTTTGCCTTGGCGGTGGCGACATCGAGATTGCCGGCAACCGCTTCCTCGACAAGCGTGTTCAGCTCGGGATCGCGCAGCCGCTGCCACCATTTTGACAGTTGCGCCGGCTGGGCAGGCTTTGTCGGCTTGTGGCCGCTCCAGCTTGCTGGCATCGCCAATATGGGCGTCTGATAATCCGGACCGACGACGCATCCCGCGAGCAGGACAGCGGTAATCATAGGCGCAAGAAGCCGCCTCGCGGCCACCGAGCCACGTTCCAAACCTGTCATGTGAAGTTGTCCTTATTGCTGGTTGGCCGTCACCGGCGTCTCGCCCGTATCTGGTTTGGCCGCCCTGCCCTTGAAGATGCGCCGCACGGTGACGAACAGCAGCGGCACCAGGAAGACACCGATCACCGTCGCTGCGATCATCCCGCCCATCACGCCGATGCCGACGGAGTTCTGCGCACCCGAGCCCGCACCGCTGGCAATCGCCAGCGGCAACACGCCGAGGATGAAGGCCAGCGACGTCATCAGGATCGGCCGCAGCCGCTGTCGTGCTGCCTCCAGCGTCGCCTCGACGAGCCCCATCCCGGCGGTCTGCCGCTCGATGGCGAACTCGACGATGAGGATGGCATTCTTGGCCGCGAGACCGATCGTGGTCAGCAGGCCGACCTTGAAATAGACGTCGTTGGACTGGCCGAACAGGCTTGCCGCCAGCAGCGCGCCGAAGATGCCGATCGGCACCGACAGCATGACCGCGAACGGGATCGACCAGCTCTCATAGAGTGCTGCCAGGCAAAGGAACACCACAAGGGCCGAGATCGCATAGAGCGACAGCGCCTGGTTGCCGGAAAGCTTCTCCTGGTGCGACAGCCCTGTCCATTCGTGGGAATAGCCGGCCGGCAGCTGCGCCACCAGCTTGTCGATCTCGTCCATGGCGGCACCCGAGCTGATGCCCGTGGCCGCCGCGCCCTGGATCTCGACAGCCGCCGATCCATTGTAGCGTTCGAGCCTGGGCGAACCGAATGTCCAATGGCTGGAAGCAAAGGCCGAGAACGGCACCATCGCCCCGCTGGCGTTGCGGACCTGCCATTTGTCCAGATCTTCCGGCTGCATGCGGAAGTTCGGGTCCGACTGCAGATAGACCGGTTTCACCCGCCCGCGATCGATGAAGTCGTTGACGTAATCGCTGCCCCAGGCGGTCGAAAGCGTGTTGTTGATGTCGGCCAGGCTGACGCCCAGCGCGCTGGCTTTTTCCTGATCGATGTCGACCGAGAATTGCGGCTGGTCTTCCTGCCCGTTGGGCCTCGTGTTGGCGAGCAGCTTGTTCTGCCCGGCCAGGTTCAGAAGCTGGTTGCGCGTCTGGATCAGCGCGTCATGGCCCGCGCCGTTGACATCCTGCAGGTAGAAATCGAAGCCGTTGGTGTTGCCGAAGCCCTGGATGGCGGGAGGCGCAAGCGCGAAGACCTGCGCATCCCTGATCTTCGAAAACGCGCCCATCGCCCGGCCGGCGATTGCCTGCGCGGCAGAAGCCGGCGATTTCCGCAGGTCGAAGTCCTTCAGCCGCACGAAAGCAATGCCGACATTCTGCCCTGCGCCGCCGAAGCCGAAGCCGGAAGCGGTGAACACCCCGTCGACGACGTCCTTCTCCTGATTGAGATAATGGTCGGTCACCTCTGCCAGCACCCGCTCCGTGCGATCCTGCGTCGCGCCGACCGGCAGCGACACGCTGGTGATCAGGATGCCTTGGTCTTCTTCCGGCAGGAACGAACTTGGCAGCCGGGCAAACATCCAGCCCACGGCAACGACGATGGCCAGGAAGACGGCGAGGAAGCGCCAGGACCGGTTGATAATGCCGTGCGAGCCGTCGCGATAGGCAAGCGTGCCGCGATCGAAGACCCGGTTGAACCAGCCGAACGGGCCCGTTTGCGTCGCATGGTCCTTGGGCGGTCGCAGGATCGTGGCGCAAAGTGCGGGCGTCAGCACAAGGGCGACCAGCACGGACAACACCATCGCCGAGACGATGGTCACCGAGAATTGCCGGTAGATGATGCCGGTCGAGCCGCCGAAGAAAGCCATCGGCACGAACACGGCCGAAAGCACGGTGGCGATGCCGATCAGCGCTCCGGTGATTTCGTGCATCGACTTGCGCGTCGCCTCCTTCGGCGGCAGGCCTTCCTCCTGCATCACGCGCTCGACATTCTCGACGACGACGATGGCGTCGTCGACGAGCAGACCGATGGCCAGCACCATGGCGAACATGGTCAGCGTGTTGACGGAATAGCCGAACAGCGACAGCACGCCGAACGTGCCGAGCAGCACCACCGGCACGGCGATCGTCGGGATGATGGTGGCCCGCAGATTCTGCAGGAAGATGAACATCACCAGGAACACCAGCACGATCGCCTCGGCCAGCGTCTTGACCACTTCCTCTATCGACAGCCGCACGAAAGGCGAAGTGTCGTAGGGATAGACGACCTCGACGCCTTGCGGGAAGGTCGAGCTCAGCCGGGCGATCGTCGAGCGCACCGCTTCGGCGGTGTTGATGGCGTTGGCGCCGGTCGCCAAATTGACGGCCACGCCGGCCGCGGGCTTGCCGTTGTAGTTGGCCTGCGTCGTGTAGCTTTCGGCGCCGAGTTCGACGGTGGCGACATCGTTGAGGCGAACCAGCGAGCCATCGGTTTGGCTCTTCAGGATGATGTTGCGGAACTGTTCGGCGGTCTGCAGCCGGCTCTTGGCCGTCACCGTGGCATTGAGCTGCTGGCCCTTGCGCGCCGGCAGGCCGCCGAGCTGGCCGGCAGAAACCTGCGTGTTCTGCGCCTCGATGGCGGTCGCCACGTCGCTCGGCATCAGGGCATACTTGGCGAGCTGGTCCGGATCGAGCCAGATGCGCATGGCATAGCCGGAGCCGAACAGCTGCGTCGAGCCGACGCCTTCGACGCGCTTCAGCGTGTCGTTGACGGTGGCGTCGACATAGTCGGCGAGATCGGTCGAGTTCATCTTGCCGTCGGTCGAGACGAAGCCGATGACCATAAGGAAGCCGGTCGAGGATTTGGAGACGGTGATGCCATTGCTCTGCACCACCTGCGGCAGCTGCGACTGCACCAGCTGAAGCTTGTTTTGCGTCTGCACCTGGGCGGTGTCGGGATCGGCTGCGGTGGTGAAGGTCAGCGTGATCGAGGCCGAACCGGTCGAGGTCGACGTCGCCGTCATGTAGTCCAGATTGTCGATGCCGGTCATGCCTTGCTCGATGACCTTGGTCACCGAGTTCTCGACCGTCTGCGCGTCGGCGCCCGGATAGGTGGCGCTGATGTTGACTGTCGTCGGCGCGATCTGCGGATATTGCGAGATCGGCAGTGAGGTGAGCGCCAGAAGCCCGCCCAGCATGATCACGATGGCGATCACCCAGGCGAAGATCGGCCGGTTGATGAAGAATACGGACATCGCCTCAGTTCCCGGTCGCGGCGGCAGGAGCCGGTTTGGCAGCGTTGGACGCGGCCGGTGCGGCGGACGTGCCCTGCCCGCGATCCTTGACCTCGCCGGTCGTCTCGTCGATCGTCACCTCAACGCCCGTCGCATCGCCGCCGGGGCGCACCAGCTGCATGCCCTCGACAATGACACGATCACCGTCGCCGACACCCGAATCCACCAGCCAGTTGTTGCCGACGCTGTTGCGCACCGCGAGCACCCGCGTCTCGACCTTGCCCTGCGCATTGATGACCATGGCCGTGGCCTCACCCTTGGTGTTGCGGCTGACGGCGCGCTGCGGCACCAGGAAACTGTTCTGGGCAACGCCCTCCTCGACCAGCGCCCGCACATACATGCCGGGCAGCAGCAAGCGATCGGGATTGGGGAATTCGGCCCTGAGCGCGAAGGTGCCGGTGGTCTGGTCGACATTGGCGCCGGCGAATTCCAGCTTGCCGGTCTGCGTGTAGATGGTGCCGTTCTCGAGCTTCAGCTTGACGCTGACATTGGGGCCGCTGAACTTCAGCCGCCCTTCCGAGATCGCCTGGCGCAGATTGAGCAGGTTGGTGCTCGATTGCGTGACGTCGACATTGATCGGATCGAGGGCACGGATGGTGGTCAGCACAGTGTCCTGGTTGGCGGTCACCAACGCGCCGGGCGTCAGCGTGGACTTGTCGATGCGGCCGGCGATCGGCGCCGTGATCGAGGTGCGGTCGAGACTGATGCGCGCCGTCTCGGCGCTGGCCTTGGCCGAGGCGACATCGGCTTGCGCCTGCGCCAGCGTGGCGGCGGCATCGTCATAATCCTGTTTGGAAACAACGTTCTGTTTCAAAAGCCCTGCATAACGGTCGAACTTGGCCTGCGCAGTCGGCACCGCCGCTTGCGCCTTCTGCTGGGCGGCGACCGCGCTGTCATAGGCTGCCTTGTAGCTTGCCGGATCGATCAGGTAGAGCGGCTGTCCCGCAGCAACTTCGCTGCCCTCTTTGAACAGGCGCTGCTGGATGATGCCGTTCACTTGCGGGCGCACCTCGGC
>NZ_RZRK01000218.1:0-8357 GCF_003997835.1 Mesorhizobium sp. M7A.F.Ca.CA.004.12.1.1 | reverse complement strand
ACATCTGGAGCCAGCTGCGTTTTCCAAAGTCGCTGCCGACGGTGATGGCGCTGGGCACGTCGATCCTGGCTGTGTCCTTCATCATCGCTGCAGCAGCTGAAATCCTGCGCCATCGCGGCCTGTCCGCCACGGCGCCAAAGCCCGCGGATCCATCACAACCAAAACAAACCAAGAGAGGAGAACTGCAATGGCATTCGACCTGAAATCGATCTCTGCAAAGACTGTTTGCGCTGGATTGACGGCGTTCGCGATGACGCTGTCGTCGACCGTCGCTTTCGCCGGCGACAAGCTGCAATATTTCACCTGGTCGGGCTATGAACTGCCCGATTTCAACAAGAGCTTCCTTGCCGCGCATCCCGATGGCGTCGAGGCCTCCATCTTCGGTGACGACGATGACGCCTTCACCAAGGTCAAGGCCGGCTTCCGCCCCGACATCGCGCATCCCTGTTATGACAAGGTGGCGCGCTGGAACAAGGAAGGCCTGCTGCAGCCGATCGACACCAAGCGCATCAAGAACTGGGATTCGATCTTCCCGGTGTTCAAGAACCTGCCCGACCTGCAGGCCGGCGACGGCAAGGTCTGGATGGTGCCATGGGACTGGGGCAACACCTCGATCCTCTACCGAACCGATCTGGTGAAGAACCCGGAAGCGAGCTGGAACCTTTTGTGGGACAAGCAGTATGCCGGCCGCATGGCGACGATCGACGCCGTGCACGACACGCCGGTCGTTGCCGCACTGCTCGCCGGCGTCAATCCGTTCGACATGACGCCGGAGCAAATGGACAAGGTGGCCGAGAAGCTGCGCGAGCAGCGCCCGCTGCTCTCCAACTACACCACCGACATGACCTCCGTCGAACAGGCGTTGGCCAGCGGCCAATTGGTCGCCGCCATGACCTGGAACGCGTCCGCCACGTCGCTGAAGAAGCAGGGCGTGCCGGTCGAGTTCATGAAGCCGAAGGAGGGCATGCTGACCTGGGCCTGCGGCTTCGTCATGCTCAAGGACGCCAAGAATGTCGATCTCGCCTATGACTTCATCAACAGCCGGCTGGATGCCGACTCCGGCAAATACCTGATCCAGGCCTATGGCTACGGCAGCTCGCTGAACTCCGCCTTCGCCACCGTGCCGAAGGAGGAACTTGAGAAATTGCAGCTGCCATCCGATCCCGAGGTGTTGCTGAAGACCACCATCTTCACCGGGCCGATGAAACAGAATGACGACCTCGCCAAGATGTTTGAAAAGGTCAAGGCGGGCGGGTGAGTTTCAACCGTATTCGAGGCGACCAATTGCCGAAGTTTGCGCTGCCCCTCACCTGCCTGCCGGCATCCTCTCCCCGTATAGTGACGGGGAGAGGGACGCTGTCATCGCCCATTTCGCCAATCATCAGCGTTGCAAGGATGGCGCCGGCGTTGCGGCCAGCCACTTCTCCCCGTCACTATACGGGGAGAAGTGCCCGGCAGGGCGATGAGGGGCAGCACTGACGCCCGATAGCTATCCAACCCTGAAGCCGGCCTTGGTCGCCACCGGCCCTAAGCACTGCAATAAGGACTAACAAATGGACATGCTGGACGAACCGGCTGAGAAGCCGAAGGACGATGCCGATGTGCGGGTCGGCCGGCGCGTGCGGGCGCTGCGGCTGGAGCGCAATCTGTCGCTGGCCGATCTTGCGGCAAAAGCTGGTGTGTCGATCGGGGCGCTCAGCCAGATCGAGCGCGGCATGTCCTCGCTGCGCGTCAAGGTGATCTGGCCGCTCGCCGCCGCCCTCGACATCGAGCCGTCGGCGCTGATCGCCGACGGCAACGATGCGGCCAACGATCTCTATTGCGTGCGCGCCGACAAGCGGCGGCAGATCCCGGTGAAGTCGGAAGGCATTGCCAAGGCGCTGCTGTCACCCCCGGGCGCGACGCTGACCGGCATGCTGGTGACGGTGGAAGCCAGCGGCGGCACGGCCGAGGCCTATGCCCATGCCGGCCATGAATTCGGCTTCGTGCTGGCCGGCGAGGTCGAACTGGTGGTGGATTCGACAAATTACGTGCTGAAGGCCGGCGACAGTTTTGCGTTCAAGAGCACGCTTTTGCATGCCTTCCGCAATCCGGGCACCGAGCGTTGCCAGATCCTCTGGGTCAACACCACGAAGCCGTCCGAGGTTCGCGATGGCGCCTGATCCACTCGTGCGGCTGCAGGCGGTCTCGAAGATTTTTCCTGGCGGCATCGTCGGGCTCGACGCCGTCGACCTCGACATTATCAGCGGCGAGTTTGTCACGCTGCTCGGGCCGTCGGGTTGCGGCAAGACCACCAGCCTGCGCGTCATCGCCGGTTTCGAAAGCCCGTCGAGCGGCAAGGTGTTGCTCGATGGTCGCGATATCACGGCCCTTCGGCCCTTCGACCGGCCGGTCAACACCGTGTTCCAGGATTATGCGCTGTTCCCGCACATGAATGTCGCCGAAAATGTCGGCTTCGGTCTGTCACTGCGCAAACTGTCTGGAGCCGAACAGGCAAAGCGAACCGGCGAAGCCCTCGACATGGTCGGTCTCGCCGACAAGCTTGGCGCCCGCGTCTCCGAACTGTCGGGCGGCCAGCGCCAGCGCGTCGCGCTGGCGCGTGCCATCGTCTGCGAACCACGCGTGCTGCTGCTCGACGAGCCGCTGTCGGCGCTCGATGCGCATCTGCGCGAACAGATGCAGGTTGAACTGAAGCGGCTGCAGTCGCGGCTCGGCACCACCTTCGTCATGGTCACCCACGACCAGACCGAAGCGCTGTCGATCTCCGACCGCATCGTCGTCATGAACAAGGGCCGCATCGAGCAGATCGCGCCGCCGGCCACCCTTTACGACCGGCCCGCCACGAAGTTTGTGGCGAGCTTCATCGGCACCATGAATCTCCTGCAATCGCGCTTCGTCGGCCGAGACGGCGATCGCCTGCGCTTCGCCGCCGGCGCCCTGCCGCTGGAGGCTATTTCTGAAACTAGCGAGGCACCTGCCGAGGGCGCCACCCGCACCATCGGCGTGCGTCCGGAGGATTTGCTGGCGATGACCGAGGCCGCGCCCGGCACCGCGCCGGCGCGCGTCAACAGCGTCGTCTTTCACGGTCGCACGCTGCGCCTTCATGCCGAACTCGGGCAGGGCGCGCCTGTTGTCATCGATGCGCCGCGCCAGGCCGAGGGTTCCCAATTCAGCGTCGGAGACGTGGCGCATATCAGCCTGCGCCGTGGTGCCAACTGCCCGGTGCTACCAAGCTAATTTTGTCGACGTTAAATAACCGGAGCACACGCCGCGCGGTGGCTACAAGCCGTCGGTCAACGGCCGGGGGTATGTCGACTGGTCGATCCACGATTTTCGGGAGGTCAGGGCATCATCGGCTACGGATCGTAGGGTTCGGCCCCTGCTCGAAAATGCTTGCTCCGCCGTTAAGCTTGCGGGCGCTGATGCGGAAACCATTAGCGCCGGTTTTGTTTTCACTTGATTCGTTCCCTTTTTGTTCTAAGCTTCTCGGCTTGATACAATCTGCCGGACGAGATCGGTTGTGAGTGGGCAATTTTCATACGGAACCGCGAAGAACGGTCAGACCTTTTTCCGATTTGAAGGACAGAGCCCGATCCGGGAGCCGCATCTGTTTTACGGATTTCTCGTTGAAGACCCGGTCAATGCCATGCTGCGGCGCAGGGCTGAGCACTACAATCAGGAACTGAGATTGCGGGGATGGCTGACGCCAACCGATCAAATGCACATATCCCTGATCGGCCTTGGCGACGGCAAACAGAAGCGTGTGGTGGAGATCGCCCGCCATGTCGGCTTGCTGATGCAAGCCACACCATTCGATGTTTGCTTCGACCGCCTGTCGGCTTTCGGCGGCGGGGCGCTGGTGCTTCGCAGCAGCGACCATTCGCCGACTTTGCAAGCCTTCTGGCGCAAGCTCTCTGCCGTAATTGACGACAGCCCGCTAAAGCCATTCATCACGACCTCGCTGGAGCCACATGTCACGCTGCTTCGCGACAGGAGGGGCGTTCCAAAAGTGCGGGAACGGATCGTTGAGCCGATATCCTGGACAGTGCGGAGTTTTTCGCTGATCCGTAGCCACCAGGGTGAATACAAATGTCCGGCGACCTGGCAATTGACCGGTCAGGACGATTCCCTAGCCGGCATGTGAGAAATCGTCGTCATACAGCCGCTATATCAATCGTCCTGACACGGCTTGTCAGCTGTAGTGCCGGCAATGGTGGCAGGCCAGCAAGCTGTTCCCCATTTGCAGTGCGTCTGACAGGAGGAACACAAATGACCATCGCGGAAATTGCCAAAGATTTCACCGAACTGCTCAAGCAGGGCGATAACGAAGCTGCTGCCGAGAAGTACAATGCCGATGATATCGTCAGTCTCGAAGCCATGGCGGGGCCGATGGCCATCTCCCATGGCAAGGAGGCTCTCAAGCAGAAGGGCCAGTGGTGGCAGGAGAACAACGAAGTGCATGGCGGCTCGGTCGAGGGCCCCTATGTCAACGGAGACCAGTTCGCGGTGCGCTTCAAGTTCGACATCACGCCCAAGGCCACCGGCGAGCGCGTCACCATGGATGAAGTTGGCCTCTACACAGTCAAGAACGGCAAGATCACCGAAGAGCGCTTCTATTATTGAGGCGGAAATGCCACCGGGAGACTGCTCTCTTCGCTCCCGGGTTGAAAACAAGCATGACGGCCAAGACAACGTCCTGGCCGTCATGTGGGAAGATCAGATCGTCTTCACGTACTGCCCAAGCTGATCGGCCACCGTGCCCCAGCCGTTGAAGAAACCCATCTCCTCATGGTTGTTGCGGGTCGCCTCGTCGCGATGGATGGCGGTGGCGGTGTAGCGCGTGCCCTTGCCGTCCGGCTGCAAGGAGATAACAGCGGTGATGAAGGGTTCCCCTGACGGCCGGTAACCCGGCAACAATGCATCCGTCCACACCAGCCGCTCGTTCGGCACGATTTCGAGATAGCAGCAATGGCGGTCGTTGACCTCGGTTCCGTCGGGCGACTGCATGCGCGTGCGGAACAGCCCGCCCGGCCTGAGGTCTATCTCGCAGTCGGTGATCATCCAAGGCTTCGGCGTGAACCATTGCTTGACGTGCTCCGGCGTCGTCAAGGCGCGCCACAGCAATTCGCGCGGCGCATCGATGACGCGCTCCAGCACGAGGTCCAGTCTGGGATCCGGCTTGAGGGGATAGATCATTTTTCTGTCTCCTTGAGGGTCATCACATAGGCGTCGAACTGGTCGAGGCGGCGCTCCCACAGCGTGCGCTGTTCGGCCAGCCAGTTTTCGGCAAGCTTCAGCGGCTCGGGCGCCAGTTGATAGGTCCTGACCCGGCCGGTCTTTTGCGAGCGCACCAGCCCGCAACCTTCGAGGATTTTGAGATGTTCGATGAAGGAGGGCAGGGCCATGTCGAACGGTTGGGCAAGCTCGCTGACCGAGGCAGGGCTGCGGTTCAGCCGCTCCACCACGCGTCGCCGCGTCGGATCGGACAGTGCGCGAAAGATGCCGTCGATCGGCGGAGGGCTCGGAGTTGTGGTCTGAAGGCTTGTCATTGGTTGGTCCTGAGGCGCTGTCAAAATACTTAGGGAAATTCCTTAGTGTTGGCAAGGGCAAAACCGAAGGCATGCCGGGGAGCGCTGGCAAAGCGCGCAGAGCGTCCTTAATCTGCGGTCAGATTCGAAATCGGAAGGGCCACTGTTTTGACGATCATCATGTACGGCATCACCACCTGCGACACGGTCAGGAAGGCGCGCCTCTGGCTGGAAGGCCATGACGTGGCCTACAGGTTTCACGATTTCAGGGCAGAGGGACTGGACGCGAAGCGGCTGGATGGCTGGGCGGGCAAGGTCGGCTGGGAAAAGCTGCTCAACAAGGGTAGCACCACGTTTCGCGAACTGCCGGACAACGACAAGCAGAGCCTCGACGAAAAGAAGGCCAAGGCGCTGATGCTGGCCAAGCCGACCGTGATCAAGCGACCGGTGCTGGAGGTTGGGGATCGGATTCTGGTGGGGTTCAAGGCTGATGTTTATGAGGCGGTGGTGAAGTAGGGCAGCGCATACACCTCACTTCGTCATCCTATGGCGAAGCAAGGAGCGGAGCGACGCAGCGCAGACCATAGGATCCATGCCGTGATCTATCCGTGTTGCAACGGTGCAGATTCTGCTCCGCTGCGCCTTTCGACTGAGGTCGCGGCATGGATCCTCGGGTCAAGCCCGAGGATGACGAAGGTCTGGCTAACGATGGCTAATTGTGAGCGCTTGCGCTGAGATACCCCGCCAGCGCCACCGCATTGTTATGCGCTTCATCATGCGCGCCATAGAGCAGCGTCACCTTGCCGTGGCTGATCAAGCCTCGCAATTCACTCACCGCCTCGCCGTTCCCGTCCAGCTCAGCACGATACCGCTCCTGAAACTCCGGCCAGCGCGCCGGCGCATGGCCGAACCACTTTCGCAGGTCGTCGCTCGGTGCGATGTCCTTCAACCACAGCGTCAGCGCAGCGTCTTCCTTGCTGACACCGCGCGGCCAGATGCGGTCGACCAGAACCCGCTGCCCGTCATCGGGCGCGGGTGGCTCGTAGATACGCTTGACCGCCAGGTCGAAGGCCATCGCACCCTCCGTACGGTCAAGCCCATTCACCCTTGCGCATGACGGGCACGCGGGCGCCGTCCTTGTGGACACCATCGATGTCGATCTTGTCCGAACCGATCATCCAGTCGATGTGGATGAAGCTCTTGTTGCCGCCGCGCGCCGCGATCTCGTCCTGGCTGAGCGAGGCGCCGTCGACGAAGCACTTCGAATAGCACTGGCCGAGCGCGATATGGCAGGCGGCGTTCTCGTCGAACAGCGTGTTGAAGAACAACAGCCCGCTTGCCGAGATCGGCGAGGAATGCGGCACCAGCGCTACTTCGCCGAGGCGGCGCGCGCCCTCATCTGTATCGAGCACCTTCTTCAGCACATCCTCGCCCTTCGATGCCTTGGCCTCGACAATCCTGCCTTCTTCGAAACGCACCGAAATGTCGTCGATCAGCGTGCCCTGGTAGGACAGCGGCTTGGTCGAGGAGACATGACCCTCGACCCGCCTTGCATGCGGCGTGGTGAAGACTTCCTCGGTCGGGATGTTGGGGTTGCAGGTGATGCCGTTCTTGGCGGTCGAGGCGCCGCCCATCCATTCATGGCCGTCCGCCAGTCCAACCGTCAGGTCGGTGCCGGGTCCGGCAAAGTGCAGCGCATGGAAATCATGGCCGTTGAGCCATTCGGTGCGGCTGCGCAGCGCCGCGTTGTGCGCCTTCCAATTGCCGATGGGGTCCTCCACATCGACCCGCGACGCGGCGAAGATGGCGTCGGCGAGCTTCACGACCGCGACATCGTCGGCATCGTCAGGAAAAACCTGCCTGGCCCAGGCGAGGTCCGGATAGGCCACGATGTTCCAGTTGATGTCGAAGCCGGTGATCTTTTCCAGCGCCGGCTGGTAGGCCATCGAATTCGCCTTGTTGGCGCGCGCCACTTTCGCCGGATCCTGAGCCGACAACAGCGATGGATCCTCGCCGCGCACGGCAAGCCTGGCCGCATTGTTGGAAAAGGCGTTCGCCATGCCTTCATAGAGCCAGCCGGCGGCGCGGTCGAAGCTCGCATCGGCGCCGAAGCGGTAGCGGGCCAGCGTCATCTCGTCGTCGTTGAAGATCGGCGTCACCAGCCCGGCGCCGGCCTTGTAGGCGTGCTCGACGATCCGCCTGGTCAACGGCAGTGCCGCGATCGACGAAGTCAGCACCAGATCCTGCCCCGGCTGCAATTGCAGTCCGACCTTGATGGCGACTTCCGCCAGCCTGTCGAGCTTCACCGGGTCGATCGATGCGGAAACGCCGCGCGAATGTGTGGTCATGATCCTGCCTGTCGTAGTTTGATGTCCGACTCTACATAGCTCGGTGCCTCCGTCCTTTCCACCGCGATCGCGCCGGCGGGTTCTGGGTTTACGGACCCGAACCGCGCCATGGTTGCCTCGATCTCTTCCCTGATCCAGACCTTGAAATCACGGACCTTGCGGCTTTCCGCCTTGACGGACGAGGTCACCAGCCAATAGCCGAGCCCGCTCTGGGCGCGGATTCCGAAAGGCGCCACCAGCCGCCCGTCGGTCAGCGCATCCGCGGCAAGCAATTGCCAGCCCAGCATCACGCCATGGCCGGCAATCGCCGATTCCAGGCACAGCATCGGGTCGGTGAAACGCGCACCCTTGAGGAAGGTGACAGGCGGAACGCCTGCTGTCTCGAACCAGCTTTCCCAGTTGATCATTGCCCGCTCGTCGGCGATCGCCCAAAAACTGAAGTCGATCGAGGATCTTGCCCAGACCTGCGCGATCACCGACG
>NZ_RZRK01000217.1:0-8358 GCF_003997835.1 Mesorhizobium sp. M7A.F.Ca.CA.004.12.1.1 | reverse complement strand
ATATGGAGCAGCGTCGCCGCGACATCGTCGACGCTGTTGCCCGTGTCGATACCGGGGCGGGCGTCATCGTGCTGACCGACATGTTCGGCGGCACGCCCTCCAACCTTGCCATCTCGGTGATGGAGTCCGGCCGCACCGAGGTGATCGCCGGCATGAACCTGCCGATGCTGATCAAGCTCTCCTCGATCCGCAAGGGCGACAATATGGCCGCCGCGCTCGATGAGGCTCAGGCCGCCGGCCGCAAATACATCAATGTCGCCAGCCAGCTCCTGAGCAGCAAATGACCGCGCTGTCCCCGGAAAAAGACCAAATTGTCCGGGATTTTCCCATCATCAACCAACGTGGCCTTCATGCGCGCGCTTCGGCGAAGTTCGTCCAGCTGGCCAGCGGCTTCGATGCCTCGGTGCATGTCGAGAAGGATGGCGTCAAGGTCGGCGGCACCTCGATCATGGGCCTGATGATGCTGGCGGCAAGCCCCGGCTATTCGATCCGCGTCACCGCCAGCGGACCGGAAGCCCGGCAGGTCATCGACGCCCTGGAGCAGCTGGTGGCGTCCCGCTTTGGCGAGGAATGCTGATCAGGTAGAGCGCCGATGCGTGTCTGAGAGACATGCAGGGATAAAGATTTCTTTATATCCCATTGTCGTCCTTGCTCCGATCTGCTAGTCAGGCCGGCAATTCGCGCCCTTCGACGCGCCGACCGGCGCGGGCGTGTCCGCAACAAATTCGCAAGCACAACATTCGCATCGGAGTACTGCCATGACGGGTAGCAAGGACTATGTGGTCGCCGACATCTCGCTTGCCGGCTGGGGCCGCAAGGAACTCGAGATCGCCGAAACCGAAATGCCGGGCCTGATGGCCTGCCGTGAGGAATTCGGTCCCAAGCAGCCGCTCAAGGGTGCGCGCATCACCGGCTCGCTGCACATGACGATCCAGACGGCGGTGCTGATCGAGACGCTGAAGGAACTGGGCGCCGATATCCGCTGGGCCTCCTGCAACATCTTCTCGACCCAGGACCATGCGGCCGCGGCCATCGCCGAAGCCGGCATCCCGGTGTTCGCCGTCAAGGGCGAGTCGCTCGAGGAGTATTGGGACTACACCGACAAGATCTTCCAGTGGGCCGATGGCGGCCTCTCCAACATGATCCTCGATGATGGCGGCGATGCCACCATGTACATCCTGATCGGCGCCCGCGCCGAGGCCGGCGAGGACGTGCTGTCCAACCCGCAGAGCGAGGAAGAGGAATACTTCTATGCCCAGGTCAAGAAGCGCCTGAAGGCTTCGCCCGGCTTCTTCACCAAGCAGAAGGCGGCGATCCGCGGCGTCACCGAAGAGACGACCACCGGCGTCAACCGGCTCTATCAGCTGCAGAAGAAGGGCCTGCTGCCTTTCCCCGCCATCAACGTCAACGACTCGGTTACCAAGTCGAAGTTCGACAACAAATATGGCTGCAAGGAATCGCTGGTCGACGGCATCCGCCGCGGCACCGACACGATGATGGCCGGCAAGGTCGCTGTCGTGTGCGGTTATGGCGACGTCGGCAAGGGCTCGTCGGCCTCGCTCAAGGGCGCCGGCGCCCGCGTCAAGGTCACCGAGGTCGATCCGATTTGCGCGCTGCAGGCGGCGATGGACGGGTTTGAAGTCGTCACGCTGGAAGATGCGGCCCCCACCGCCGACATCGTCATCACCACCACCGGCAACAAGGATGTCGTCACCCTCGACCATATGCGCTCGATGAAGGACATGGTCATCGTCGGCAACATCGGCCACTTCGACAATGAGATCCAGGTCGCCGCGCTGCGCAATTTGAAATGGACCAACGTCAAGCCGCAGGTCGACATGATCACCTTCGCGGACGGCAAGCGGATGATCCTTTTGTCGGAAGGGCGGCTGCTCAATCTCGGCAACGCCACAGGCCACCCGAGCTTCGTCATGTCGGCATCCTTCACCAACCAGGTGCTGGCGCAGATCGAGCTCTACACCAAGCCCGGCCAGTACGAGAACCAGGTCTATGTCCTGCCCAAGCATCTCGACGAAAAGGTCGCGCGCCTGCATCTCGACAAGCTCGGCGCCCGTCTGACCGAACTGTCGGGTGAACAAGCCGCCTATATCGGCGTCACGCCGCAGGGTCCGTTCAAGCCGGAACACTACCGCTATTAACCAAAGCTAAAATTGCTACCAGATATTGAGGCCGGGCGATTGACTTTTCGCCCGGCCTTATTTTTGCGCGCCATCAGCCTTCACGGCGATTCGGCGAGGGGTTATTGTCAGGTGATTCGGCGATGCTTCCAGCCCGAGAGGGTCAAGAGAGGCACGCATCAGGGCGGTCTTGCATTCAGGCGGCGGAGAGGACCAAGACATGCCGGGGCAACACCCGCACAGAGCGGGACGGGCCGTTTCCGGCGGCCATGACGATTCGGGGATTGCTGGCTCCGCCCTGGAAGGCGGGAGCCTGTCCTGGCGCGCCCGTGCGTCGACATTCCTTGCCACCTCCGCGCTCGCGGGCCCCTTGGCTGGCGCCGTCGCGCATGCCGAAACCGCTGCTGCCAGCGTCGCGGGACTGTCGGTGAGCGCCATCGAGGTCATGCAGCTTGCCGTGTTCGTCGGCGTGACGGGTGCCGCACTGATATCGGCCATCGTTCTCATCCGCGAAAGAGCCCGCACCTCGGCGGAGAATGTCGAACTCAGGAGCCGCCTCGCCGACATCAACGCGGCGCTCCGCCGCTCCGAGGCGCTGCTCAATCTGCGTGACCAGCGCGTCGTCGTCTGGGCCGCTGAAAACAAGAAGCCCGAGCTTATCGGCACATTGCCCGTCGAAAGCGGCGCTCCCGAAGATAGGGCCGCTTTTCTCGCTTTCGGCCGCTGGCTGATGCCGCGTTCGGCGGCGGCACTCGAACATGCCGTCGCGGGATTGCGCGAGAAGGCCAAACCCTTCGACCTCGTCATCGAATCGCAGGCCGGTGCGCCGCTCGAAGTGCATGGCCGCAAGAGTGCCGCGCATGTGCTCGTGCGTTTCGTCTCGCTCTCGGAGACGCAGCGCAGCCAGGCCAGGCTGAAGATCGAGAACCAGCGGCTGGCCGCCGACCACGACACGATGATCGGCCTGCTCGACGCGCTGAACATGCCGGCATGGCTCCGCGGCGAGGACGGCGGGCTGAAGTGGGTCAACCGCGCCTATGCCGATGCCGTCGAAGCCGAAAATGCCGAAGCCGCGGTCCGGGAGAAAAAAGAGTTCCTCGGCGGCCAGGCGCGCGATGCGATTGCCGCCCAGCACAAGACGCATCCGGTTTTCGAGCAGTCGCTGTCCACCGTGATCGAAGGTGACCGCCGTGTGTTCGCGGTCACCGATTTCGCCGGCAGCGATGGCTCGGCCGGCCTTGCCTGTGACACCAGTGCCATTGAGGCCGTTCGCGGCGAATACGAACGGACGGTGCGAAGCCACGCCGACACGCTCGACCAGCTCAACACGGCAGTCGCCATTTTCGACACCGACGAGAAGCTGCGGTTCTTCAACCAAGCCTTCCAGAAGCTTTGGGGGTTGGACGCCGGCTTCCTGCACAGCGCACCCGACAATGCCTTGCTGCTCGACCGGCTGCGCAGCGAGGGCAAGATCGCCGAACAGCCTGAATGGCGTCGCTGGAAGGAAGGCCTGCTCGGCGCCTATCGCGCCGTCGAATCCCAGGAACATTGGTGGCATCTGCCGGACGGCAAGACCATTCGCGTCGTCGCCAATCCGCAGCCCAAGGGCGGCGTGACCTGGGTGTTCGAGAACCTGACCGAGAAGATGGACCTGGAAAGCCGCTACCAGACAGCCGTGCGGGTTCAGGGCGAGACGCTCGACAATCTTGCCGAAGGCGTGGCGGTGTTCGGACCCGACGGCAGGCTCCGGCTGTCGAATCCTGCCTTTGCCACTCTCTGGGGATTGAGCGGTGAAGCGGCCAAGCCCAGTGTCCACGTGTCGACGATACGCGACCTCTGCGACCGGCAGGCCGCGGACAGCCCCTGGCCCAGCTTCGTTGCCGCCATCACCGGCTTTGACGACGAGCGCCGCGACCGCCACGGACAGACCGAGCTCAACAACGGCAATGTGCTGAGTTACGCCATGATCCCGCTGCCCAACGGGCAGGTGATGATGACCTTCGTCGACGTGACCGACAGCGTCCATGTCGAGCGGGCGCTGAAGGACAAGAACGAGGCGCTGCAAAAATCCGACCAGCTCAAGAACGAATTCGTCCAGCACGTCTCCTATGAACTGCGTTCGCCGCTGACCAACATCATCGGCTTCACCGAACTCCTGTCGCAGCCCACGACCGGTCCGCTGACGCAGAAGCAGCGCGAATATGTCGAGCATGTCAGCTCGTCCTCCGCGGTCCTGCTCACCATCGTCAACGACATACTCGACTTGGCGACGGTGGACGCCGGCATCATGCAGCTCGACATTTCCGAGGTGCAGGTCGATCGCACCATCGCCGCTGCGGCCGAACTGGTGGCCGACCGGCTGGAAGAGCATTCGATCAGTCTCCAGGTGGACGCCATCGCGGCGCCGAAGACGTTTCACGGCGATGAGGTCCGCGTCCGCCAGATCCTCTACAATCTGCTCAGCAACGCCGCCAATTACGCCCCGGAAGCCAGCATCATCCGGCTCACTTGCCGCCATCTGGCGGATGGGGTGGAATTCTCGGTTCATGACGATGGTCCCGGCATGCCGCCGGATGTGCTCGATTCGGTGTTCCGCCGTTTCGAGCCGCGCGCCAATGGCGGCCGCCGGCGCGGCGCCGGCCTCGGCCTGTCGATCGTCAAGAGCTTCGTCGAGCTGCATGGCGGCAGCGTTCGCATCGAAACCGGCAAGGACAAGGGCACGACCGTCATCTGCACCTTTCCAGACATGCCGGGCATCCGCGCCGCGGCCGAGTAGCGCGTTCGATGACCGGACTGGTGCTGGAGCGATTACTCGCCGACGAGACCCAGACAGCGCGGCTGGGCGAAGATCTGGCGCTGTCGCTGCGCCCGGGTGACGTGCTTGCCCTCAAGGGCGATCTCGGCGCCGGCAAGTCGACGCTGGCGCGGGCCTTGATCAGGACCCTGGCCGACGATGCCGGTCTCGATGTTCCGAGTCCGACCTTCACATTGGTGCAGAGCTACGACACCCGCATTCCGGTCCATCATTTCGATCTCTACCGCCTGTCCTCGGCGGACGAGATCGATGAGTTGGGGCTCGACGAAGCCCTGGCGCAGGGTGCTGCTTTGGTCGAATGGCCGGAACGGGCGGAAGCCCATCTGCCGAAAACCACAGTCCTGATCGAGCTCGTCCAGCATGGCGAAGGCCGGCTGGCGCGATTGTCAGGCCAGGGTGATGCCTTCGATCGGGCGGCACGGTCGTTGGCCATGCGCGACTTTCTCGTGAACGCCGGCTGGGGGGAAGCGCAGCGCCGCCATTTCATCGGCGATGCTTCGGCCCGCTCCTATGAGATCGTTTCGTTGCCGGACCAAAAGCCTCGGGTCTTGATGAACTCGCCACGGCTGGTTCTCGGTCCGCCTGTGCGCGACGGCAAGCCCTATGCCGAGATCGCGCATACCGCTCAGTCGGTCTCCGCCTTCGTTGCCATCGACCGCGCCTTGAAGGAAGGCGGCGTCAGCGTTCCGCAAATCCATGCCGAGGACCAGGAGCAAGGTTTCCTGCTTCTCGAACATCTTGGTTCCGAAGGTTTCCTCAGCGGCGATGGCCAGCCGCTGGCCGAGCGTTACGCAGCGTCCGCTGAGCTGCTGGCCATGATGCACGGCAGGGCCTGGCCGCAGCGCCTGGAAACAGGGCAAGGCGGCTTCCACGATGTGCCGCCTTTCGACCGCGACGCCATGATGATCGAAGCCGATCTGCTGGTCGACTGGTACGTGCCGGCAATCACTGGCGCTCCGGCAAGCGAGAGCTTGCGCGCCGGTTACCACAAGCAATGGAATGCGCTCCTCGACCGGCTGCAAGGCCGCGAGGTCACGCTGATGCTGCGCGACTTCCATTCGCCAAACATCATCTGGCGCGGCGACCGTTCCGGGCATGATCGGCTAGGCATCGTCGATTTCCAGGATGCGCTGATCGGCCCTTGCGCCTATGACGTCGCCTCGCTCGCCATGGACGCGCGGGTCACCATCTCGCCCGAGATCGAGAAACAGACGCTGGATGCCTATGTCGCGGCGCGCCACGCAGCCGGCGCTTTCGACGAGGCAAGCTTCCTGGAATCCTACGCCATCATGGCGGCGCAGCGAAATTCCAAGATCCTCGGCATCTTCGTCCGTCTCGAAAAACGCGACGGCAAGCCCTATTATCTGAAGCACTTGCCGCGCATCCGCGACTATCTGCGCCGGGCTCTGTCTCATCCGGCGCTGGCAAGCCTGCGCGAGTTCTACGACGCCCAGGGTTTGCTGGAGGAGCGAGCGCTGTGACAGCAAGACCGGACACCGCCATCGTACTTGCCGCCGGGCTTGGCAAACGCATGCGGCCGATCACCGACACCATTCCCAAGCCACTGGTCAAGATTGCCGGCAAGACGTTGCTCGACTGGAGCCTCGACAGCCTGGCCGCCGCCGGCGTCGGCAAGGCGGTCGTCAACGTCCACTACTTTCCCGAACAGATCGTCGCCCATGTCACTGCCCGCCGCGCGCCAAACATCGTCATTTCCGACGAGAGCGAACAACTGCTCGATTCCGCCGGCGGCATCGTCAAGGCGTTGCCCGAACTGGGCGATCAGCCCTTCTACATCCTCAACGCCGACACGTTCTGGATCGATGACGGTCCTCTCAATCTCCAGCGCCTCGCCCTTGCATGGGACGCGGCGAAAATGGATATTCTGCTGATGCTGGCGGATCTCCAACAGGCGACCGGACACTGCGGCAGCACCGATTTCCTGGTGGCGCCGGATGGCGGCTTGCGGCGTTCGAAAGGCGACCCGGCGGGGCTGATCTATGCCGGGGCGGCGATCGTCCATCCGCGCCTGTTCGAGGGTGCACCGGCCGGGCCGCACTCGCTCAACGCCTATTTCGATTCCGCCATCGCGGCCGGCCGCCTGTTCGGCATGCCCATGCATGGCCACTGGATCACCGTCGGCACGCCCGATGCCGTACCGCTCGCGGAAGCGGCGGTCGCCGGTGCGCTCATCGAGTCGCAATGAGCGGCTCCAGCCGCGTTTTCTCGATCCCGCCCGGAGCGCCGTTTCTGCCGACGCTTGCCGAGGCGCTGCTTGCCGGCCGCCTTGTTCCGGGGTTTCGATTTGACGGCGACCCGCTCGCTTTGGCCGATGTCACCATCTATGTGCCGACACGCCGTGCCGCGCGTGCCTTGCGGGGTGTCTTCGTCGACAGCCTGGCGGCACGCGGCGGCGGCGGCTCGGCGATCCTGCCGGTCATCCGGCCACTGGGCGAGTTCGACGAGGATGAGGCCGCATTCGAGACCGAGGCATCGGCGGCCATAGATCTCGCGCCGCCGATCGCCGCGATCGAACGCCTGTTGCTGCTGACGCCGTTGGTGCGCGCCTGGAAACGCCGGCTGCCGGCGCATGTCGCCGCCCTTTTCGCCGAGGAGATCGTCATCCCGGCTTCCACCGCCGACGCGATCTGGCTGGCGCGCGATCTCGCCCGGCTGATGGACGAGATCGAGACGGAAGGAACGGACTGGGCCAAGCTCACCGATCTGGTGACCGGCAACCTTGCCGGGTGGTGGCAGGTGACCCTCGAATTCCTCGGCATCGTCACCGAAGCCTGGCCGAAATTCCTCGCGGAAAGCGACCGCTCAAATCCGGCCGCGCATCGCAGTGCGCTGATCCGCGCCGAGGCGGCGCGGCTGCTGCGCAATCCGCCCGCTGGCCCCGTTATCGCCGCGGGCTCGACCGGCTCGATACCCGCCACGGCCGAACTGCTTGCCGCCATCGCGCGCCTGCCCGGCGGCGCCATCGTGCTGCCCGGCCTCGACCGTACGCTGGACGAAGCGTCGTTCCAGGCAATCGCCGCGCCCGGCGCGCGTCCAGCCGTGCTCGGCCACCCGCAATATGGCTTGGCCAGGCTGATCGGCAAGATCGGCGTATTGCGCAGCGACGTCGAGGAGATTGGCGTGGCCGAACCGCGACTTGCGCTTCGCGCCGCCCTTGTCGGCGAAGCGCTGCGGCCGGCCGAAACCACCGAACTCTGGGCCGAGACACGTGCCGGTTTCCCGGCGTCCCACATTGCCGGCGCCTTCGCCGAGGTGACCTTGCTCGAAGCTGCCAGCGAACGTGATGAAGCTGTCGCCATCGCCGTCGCGCTCAAGCGCGCGGTCGAACAGCCCGGCCAAAGGGCGGCTCTCGTCACCGGCGATCGCGCATTGGCACGGCGCGTC
>NZ_RZRK01000216.1:0-8365 GCF_003997835.1 Mesorhizobium sp. M7A.F.Ca.CA.004.12.1.1 | reverse complement strand
GGCCGCCACTGCCAGATCGGCCGCGGGCTCCGAAATCCGGTAGCCTCCGGCGACGTTGAGATAGACATCGTGGCTGCCGAAGCGCACCCCGCAATGGGCTTCGAGAACTGCCAGGATCATAGACAGCCGGGCGCCGTCCCAGCCGACGACGGCGCGGCGCGGCGTGCCGAGCGAGGAGGGTGCGACCAGTGCCTGGATCTCGACCAGCACCGGCCTTGTCCCCTCCATGCCGGCGAAAACCGCGGCCCCGGGCGATTTTGCATGGCGCTCGCCAAGGAAAAGCTCGGACGGATTGGCAACCTCGCGCAGGCCCTTGTCCGACATTTCGAAGACGCCGATCTCGTCGGTCGGTCCAAAACGGTTCTTCACCGTACGCAGGATGCGATAGTGATGGCCGCCTTCGCCCTCGAAGTAGAGCACGGCGTCGACCATATGCTCGACGACACGCGGCCCCGCGATCTGGCCTTCCTTCGTGACATGGCCGACCAGCACGATCGCAGCACCCGTGGATTTCGCATAGCGGATCATCGCCTGGGCGGCGGCGCGCACCTGTGTGACGGTGCCCGGTGCCGAATCGGCAAGGTCGGTCCACAGCGTCTGGATCGAATCCAGGATGACGAGATCAGGCCGCTTGCCGTCGGCGATCGTCGCCAGGATGTCCTCGACATTGGTCTCGGCGGCAAGTTCCACCGGAGAAGAGGCGACGCCAAGCCGCTGCGCCCGCAGCCTGATCTGCGCGACCGCCTCTTCGCCCGAGACATAGACGATGCGGTGGCCTTTTGATGCTAGCGCCGCGGCCGCCTGGGTGAGCAGCGTCGACTTGCCGATACCAGGATCGCCGCCGACCAGCAGCGCCGAGCCGCGCACGAAACCACCGCCGGTGGCGCGATCGAGTTCGCCGATGCCCGAAATGATGCGTGGCGCATCCTCGATGTCGCCGGACAGCGTGGTCAGCACCACCGCGCGGCCCTTGCGGGCATTGCGCGTGTTGGCCGGTCCTGAGCCGATGCCGCCGGACGTGCCTTCCTCGACCAGCGTGTTCCACTCGCCGCAGGCATCGCATTTGCCGGCCCAGCGCTGATGCACCGATCCGCAGCTCTGGCAGATGAATTGGACCCGGGATTTGGCCATCAGCGGGATGCTGCTTGAAAATGGTCTGGGCGAGGTTGGCTGGGGTAGGTCAAAAAGCTACTCGAACCTTTCCGGCAGATGATGCTCCTCGGCGAGGTCGGAGAAGCGGGTGAACTCGCCCTGGAAGGCAAGGCTGACGGTGCCGGTCGGTCCGTGGCGCTGCTTGGCGATGATCACTTCGGCCTTGCCCTGGACTTCGATCATCTTCGCCTCCCAGGCGAGATGCTCGGGCGTGCCTTTCTCCGGCTCCTTGTTCTTGATGTAGTATTCCTCGCGGTACACGAACAGCACCACGTCGGCGTCCTGCTCGATCGAACCCGATTCGCGCAGATCGGACAGCTGGGGATGCTTGTCGTCGCGGCTTTCAACCTGACGCGAAAGCTGTGAGAGGGCGATGATCGGCACGCCCAACTCCTTGCCGAGTGCCTTCAGTCCGGTGGTGATCTCGGTGATTTCCTGGACGCGGTTCTGCGACGCCTTGGCGGACGAACCCTGCATCAGCTGGATATAGTCGATGACCATCAGGTCAAGCCCGCGCTGACGCTTGAGGCGGCGGGCGCGCGCCGCAAGCTGGGCAATGGAAATACCGCCCGTCTGGTCGATATAGAGCGGCCGTTTATGGTTCTCCTGCGTGTAGGCAACGAGCTTGCCGAAATCGGCCTCCGTCAGATCGCCGCGCCGGATTTTCGACGATGGGATCTCGGTCTGCTCGGAGATGATGCGGGTGGCCAGCTGCTCCGACGACATTTCGAGCGAGAAGAAACCGACGACGCCGCCATTGGCCGCCTTGACCGAACCGTCGGCCTGCTGGGCAGGCTCATAGGCGGCAGCGATGTTGTAGGCGATGTTGGTGGCCAGCGACGTCTTGCCCATGCCTGGGCGGCCGGCGATGATGATCAAATCCGAAGGCTGCAGGCCGCCCATGCGGTGGTCGAGATCGCGCAGGCCGGTGGCAATGCCGGACAGGTGGCCATCGCGCATATAGGCCGCGCTGGCCATGTCGACGGCATTCTTCAACGCATCGGAAAAGCTTTCGAAACCGCCATCGTAGCGGCCGTTTTCGGCCAGCTCGAACAGCCGCCGCTCAGCATCCTCGATCTGTTCGCCGGGCGCCATGTCGACCGGCGCGTCATAGGCGATGTTGACCATGTCCTCGCCGACCGTGATCAGCGCGCGGCGCGTCGCAAGATCGTAGATGGCGCGGCCATAGTCGGTGGCGTTGACGACGGTCACAGCCTCGACCGCCAGCCGCACGACATATTGCGCCATCGTCATGTCGCCGACCTTCTCGTCGGCGGGCAGGAAGGTTTTCAGCGTGATCGGCGTCGCGACCTTGCCCATACGGATAAACTCGGACGCCACCTCGAAGATCTTGCGGTGCAGCGGCTCGTAGAAATGGCTGGCCTTGAGGAAGTCCGAGACGCGATAGAAGGCGTCGTTGTTGACGAGGATGGCGCCGAGCAGCGCTTGCTCGGCCTCGATGTTGTTGGGCGCTTCACGATAAAGCGGTGTTTCCGCCACGCCGAATTTTCGCGCTGCTTCTGCCATGATATCCCCGATTTCGATCCCGGCCTTTCGATATCAGAACGTGACAAGTCCATGCTGACTTATCTGCACCAGTGCCTGTCCAATCAGCTTTGATACCCGCGATTCACAGCCGAGTTTTTTCGGTGGAAAGAATCACAATTGACTCGAATCGAAAGAACGATTGTAGCGCATCTATAGGGAGAACAAAACGAGAAAACAAGCGCTGGGTTCCTGTGCCGCCACTCCGTTCAAAGCTGACCGAGTCGCCCCTCGATGAACCGGCGTTCCGCCGGTTGCCGGGTCAACTCGATCGCCCGCCGGTAGGAGGTCCTTGCCGCTTCGGTTAAGCCAAGCCTGCGCTGCATGTCTGCTCGCGCCGCGTGCGCCAGATGGTAGCCGTCCAGCCCGCCTTGTGCCATGACCGCCTCGATTTCCGCCAGTCCGGCCTGCGGGCCGTCGCGCATGCCTATGGCCGCGGCGCGGTTGAGTGCCACGACCGGTGAGGGGTCGACGCGGCCGAGCACATCGTAAAGCGCGACGATCTGTACCCAGTCGGTCTCCGCCGTGCCTGCCGCCTCGGCGTGGACGGAAGCAATGGCCGCCTGCAGGATATACGGTCCGATGCGGCGCGAGGCGATCGCCCGACCGATCAGGCCGTCGGCCTCGGCGATCGGCGAACGGTCCCACAGCGTGCGGTCCTGATCCTCCAGCAGGACAAGGTCGCCGCTGGCATTGACCCGCGTCGCGCGCCGCGCCTCGTGCAGCAGCATCAGGGCAAGCAGCCCTTGCGCCTCCGGCTGGTCGAGCAGTTCGACCATCAGCCGGCCGAGCCGGATCGCCTCGGCGCACAGGTCGGCCCGCGTCAGGTTCGGCCCCTCGGTGGCCGCGTAACCCTCGTTGAAGATCAGGTAGATCACCTGCAGCGCGCTCTCGAGACGCACCGGCAGGTCGGCGCGGTCGGGCACCTCGTAGGGGATCGCCTCGTCCCGGATCTTCGCCTTGGCCCGCACGATGCGTTGCGCAATGGTCGGTGTCGGCGTCAGATAGGCGCGGGCGATCTCTTCGGTGGTCAAACCACCCACTTCGCGCAGGGTCAGGGCGATGCGTGCATCCGGCGCCAGCGCCGGATGGCAGCAGACGAAGATGAGCCGCAATTCATCGTCCTGGATGTCTTCCGGCATGGCCGGCTCCCGTGTCGGCTCGGCCAGCGCCGTGAGTTCGGGCAGAGCCCCGGCCAGCCGTGCTTCCCGGCGCCAGCGGTCGATGGTCCTGAAGCGGCCGGCCGAGACCAGCCAGGAATAGGGGTTGGCCGGCACACCCTGGCGCGGCCATTGCTCGGCGGCAGCAGTGAAGGCCTCATGCAAGGCCTCCTCCGCCGCGTCGAAACCGCCGAGCAGGCGGATCAAGGTCGCCAGCACGCGCCGCGCCTCGGTGCGGTAGGCCGCCTCCAGGGCATCGCGGGGGCTGGTGGTGCTCACAGGACCGGCGGCGGCTGGCTGAAGTCGACGACCGGGCGAACTTCGACAAAGCCGATCGTTGCCAGTGGATGGCCGCTCGCCACTCGCACCGCCTCGTTGAGATCGCGGGCCTCGATGACGATGATGCCGCCCAGGATCTCCTTGGTCTCCATGAACGGGCCGTCGACGGTCGACATCTTGCCGTCGCGGACCTGCACGGTCATTGCCTCCTCGGGCAGCACCAGGGCCTCGGCGGTTACGAAGTGGCCGCTGGCTTTGAGCACCTCGTCATATCCGGAGCACTCGGCCAGCACGGCATTGGCCTCCGGGCTGCCGCCGAACAATGTTTTGGGGTGGTAATAGATGAGACAGGCGTAACGCATGGTGGGTTTCCTTTTCCAGGATTGTCGAAAACTAGGGTTCTTGGGATCAGGCGTCGAGGATCGGCGCAAAGCCGCCATGGACCCGGCGCTGGTTGTCGTAGGGCATGGTGTCGGCATACATGCGCGGATCGGCAATCACCTTTTTCCAGGCGTCATCGCGCACCTGCTTCGACGGCCATTCGACCCAGGCATAGACGACGACCTCGTCGCCCGTTGCTTTCACGGCGCCACGGTAGTCGGTGACCTCGCCGTCGGGAACATCGTCGCCCCACGCTTCGACAACGCGGGTTGCGCCGTGTTCCTTGATCACCGCGGCCTGCTTCGTCGCTACGGCAAGGTAGGCCTGCTTGTTGGCGGCCGGCACCGGCACCAGCGAGCCATCGATATAGCCCGTCTTGCCGGTCGTGTTCAGGTCGATGAAGGGCGTGAAGCCACCGATGATCATGCGCTTGCCGTCAAAGGGCATGGAAGCGCCGATCTCCGCCATGCGCGGGTCGCTCATCATCGTCTGATAGGCCGCGTCCGCCGCCGCCTTGTCCGCGTATTCGTGCCATGAAAAGGTGATGACTTCATCCGGCTTTGCCTTCACGGCTCCCTTGAAGTCGGTGATCTTGCCGCCGGGCACGTCGTCGCCCCATCCTTCGACCATGCGGGTGGTGCCGAACTCCTTCAGCACCGATGCCACCTCGGCGACATGCCTGCGGTAAGCTTCCTTGTTGGCGGCGGGCACCGCGGCGACAAATCCTGCGATATAGCTCATTGCGTTTCTCCTATTGGCTGATGCCGTTTGACACTCTTGGCGTCTCGAAAGGTCCGAGAACGCCAATGGTCGAACGGCACGGCCTGGATTCGACATCGCTTCGAAATTTTTCTTCGAGGCGGTCGCAAACGCTGCTGCTGTCTATTCGGAAGCCAGCCTGTCGCCCCAGTCCAGCCGCCGGGCCAGCTTGAAGTCGGCGCCGTCGCGCTTGGTGAACAAGCGCTCGGCGGCGGTGCCGTCGTCCCGGCAAAGTTTGAGCAGAACCTTGCCGGAACCGGATTTCGGCGGCGCAAGAACCCGCGCCTGGTGCGATGTGAGTCCGTCGCGAGAAGCCGCGACATAGATGAATTTCTCATCTTCCCACGGCACGTCGGCGTCCTTGGCCAGCCGGTGCAGGCGCGAGCGGGCGACGCGGCGGGAAAAGTGGCACCAGTCGGGCGCGGTGAGCGGGCAGGGCGCCTGATGCGGGCAAGGCGCAAGCACATGCGCGCCCGCCTCGATCAACTGCCGGCGCACGGCAAGGATGCGCTGCCAGCCGGCGGGGGTGCCCGGCTCGACCACAAGCAGCGTGTCGGCGGTGAGTTGCCAGAGGCGGTCGATGAGCTTCGGCAGTGATGCGGGAGCGATTTCGTCGAGCACATAGGCGCACGTGACCAGATCGGCCGGCTCGATGTCGGCAAGGTCGATGGTGGCATCACCGGCCAGCCATCTGGTCTGGGCGGCAATTGTGTCGCCGGCAAGCGTCTCGCCGACCTTGCGCACCGCGGCACTGGCTTCGAACAACACTGCCTGTTCGAGATCGGGCCACTGGTCGGTCGTGGCCCAAAGCACCGTGCCAGGGCCGGCGCCGACATCGAGCAGGCTCCTGGGTTGAAAGCCGGGCTTTGCGTCGCTCAGCGCGTCGAGGCTGGCGCGGATCGCGGCATAGGTCGCCGGCAGCCGCGTCGCCAGATAGGCTTTCACTGCCAGGTCCTCGGCCATGTGCAAACGGCCGTCACGCAACTCGGCACGATAACGGTCGGACAGCGTTTTTGCCGCTTGCTTGAGTACCGCAAGAGGAACGTTTTCGAGCAGGCGCTCGACACCTTGGCGAAGGGAGGCCGGCAACTCCATCTCACGCGCCCCGCGGGACGAGAAGGATCACCGAAGCGCCGGCAATGCAGAGCGCGGCACCGGCAAGATCCCAGCGGTCGGGGCGAACGCCCTCCACCAGCCACAGCCAGCCAAGCGACGCCGCGATGTAGATGCCGCCATAGGCGGCGTAGGCGCGGCCGGCGGCTGACATGTCCACCAGCGCCAGCAGGAAGCCGAACAGGGCAAGCGAGGCGAGGCCGGGAAGAAGCCAAAGCGGCGACTTTTCGAGCCGCCACCAGGCCCAGAACGAAAAGCAGCCGGCGATCTCGGCCAGAGCGGCGGCGGCATAGAGGACGTAGGTCATGAAAAAAAGGTCCCGCGACAGTCACGGGACCTTTTTCAGTGCAGGCGCCGGCAATGGCAAGCGGCAATGCTATTCCTGGTCGGCAACCTTGCGGCGGCGAGCCGGCTTGGCGGCCGGGCTCTTTTTGACGGGAGCCGTTTCACGATGCCCCATGTCGCGCATCTCAAGCGCTTTTTCGCATTTGGCCATGTAGTCGCGTGTCATCGGCAGCGTGTCGTTCTTCTTGGCGATCTGGATCTGGAAGATCACCAGGTCCTGCCAGCGGAAGGCGGCTTCCGAGGCCGCCAGGTAGAATTCCCACATGCGGCAGAAACGCTCGTCATAGATCGCCTTGGCCTTGTCGCGATTGGCGGCGAAGCGCACGCCCCAGTGCTTCAGCGTATCGGCATAGTGGAGCCGCAGGATCTCGACGTCGGTGACGACCAGGCCCGACTTTTCGATCGCCGGCATGACTTCCGAGAGCGACGGGATGTAGCCGCCCGGGAAGATGTATTTGCGGATGAAGGCGCTGGTCGCCCACGGCACGCCGGAACGGCCGATCGTGTGCAACAGCATCACGCCATCGGGCTTGAGCAGCGTCGCGCTCTTGTCGAAGAAGGTGCGGTAGTGGTTGACGCCGACATGCTCGAACATGCCGACCGAGACGATGCGGTCGAAACGCTCGTTGAGTTCGCGGTAGTCCTTCAGCTCGAAATGCACACGGCTTTCCAGCCCTTGCGCGTGCGCCCGGTCGGTGGCTACGCCATGCTGCTCGGTCGACAGAGTCACGCCCTGCACGTCGACGTCGAACGCCTTGGCGAGGTAGAGGCCAAGCCCGCCCCAGCCGGAGCCGATGTCGAGCACGGTCTGGCCGGCCTTCAGCCGGAGCTTGGCGGCGATGTGGCGTTTCTTGGCGGCCTGCGCTTCGTCGAGCGTCATGTCCGGCTGCTCGAAATAGGCGCAGGAATATTGCATGTCCTCGTCGAGGAAGAGCCGGTAGAGGTCGCCCGACAAATCGTAGTGTCGCTGCACGTTGCGCCGCGAGCGCGAGGCGGTGTTGATCTGCTGCAGCCGGCGGAAGGCGTGGCGCAAGCCTTCGATGGCCTTCGACCAGGTGGCGTCGATGCCGCCGCTGCCCATGTTCTGGAAGGCGATGCGCATCACGCCCAGCACGCCGCCTTCGAGAATGTCGAGTTCGCCGTCCATGTAGGCTTCAGGCACCGCCAACATCGGATCGAAGGTGATGGCGCGCTCGGCATGCGCGGTCTTGATGTGCATGTGCACCGGTTCGCCGCTGCCGTCGCCGAAAACCACAGCCGAGCCCTTGGGACCAGTCACCTTGAGATTGCCGGTACGCACCAGGCGGTCGAGAACGCGCTTCAACAGAATATTCATGACCAAATGTCCCCTCTCGGCCAGACAGGCTGCCTTGGCGCGTGACCGCGAAAATCAGTGTCGATTTCCCCGAAGATCTTGCGCCGAACCAAAGTTGCACAGCGTGCTTTGCGCGGCCAAAGGACGCGCGACGCCATAGTCTGCAACAATATATAGGGGTTCGAAAAGTTCCATTTGGCACAAAAATGCCCGGGCGAGAGGCCCGGGCATTGGTCCAGCATGGCTGGATGACGGCAAAGTGATCGAAGCACGCTTCAATCGAGATCGGAGCGCAGCTTCAACCTCTTTGCTATGG
>NZ_RZRK01000215.1:0-8428 GCF_003997835.1 Mesorhizobium sp. M7A.F.Ca.CA.004.12.1.1 | reverse complement strand
CCGTCCGGCTTCAATGTCGGCATCGCGCTGGCCGCGTCGTTGGGCGCCGCGATGCTGAACAGCGGCTATGGCTACCGCAGCCTGCCGCTGCTCGGCGCCATAGCCATGCTGGTCGCCGTCGCGGTGGCGCTGGCATCCTATGTCTGGGAAGGGCGCAGCAACGCCACGCCGCCGCTGACGGCCCCAGCGGAATAGACCACTTCACCCGCGCCAGCGCAGCAGGCGCATGGCGTTGGCGGTGACCAGCACCGTGGCGCCGGTATCGGCCAGGATCGCCGGCCACAGGCCGGTGATGCCCAAAATGGTCGTGACCAGGAACACCGCCTTCAGCCCGAGCGCAACGCTGATGTTCTGGCCGATATTGGCCATCACCGCCCGCGACAGTTTTACCATCCGCGCGACGTCCATGACGCGGCCATGCAGGATCGCCGCGTCCGCCGTCTCCAGCGCCACATCGGTGCCGCCGCCCATGGCGATGCCGATGTCGGCGGCGGCGAGCGCCGGTGCGTCGTTGATGCCATCGCCGACCTTGGGATCTTCAGCCCTTCGCGCTGCAATTCACCGATGATGCGCTGCTTGTCCTGAGGCAACAGCTCCGCCCGAGCCTCGATGCCGAGCGAAGCGGCAATGGCTTGCGCCGTGCGGCGATTGTCGCCGGTCAGCATGATCGTGCGGATGCCTTCGGCCTTAAGCGCCGCAATGCCGGCCGCCGCATCCGGTCGCGGCTCGTCGCGCATGGCGATCAGCCCTGCCACCACGCCGTCGGCGACCAGCACTGACACGGTCTTGCCCTGCCCGTTGAGGCTGTCGACGGCGAGGCGCTGCACTTGCGTCATGTCGGCGCGTTCGCCCACCGCCGGACCGGAGCCGAGGAAGACGGCGACGCCACCGACGCTGCCCTCGACACCTTTGCCCGAGATCGCCTTCGCCGCCAGAGCCGGCGGCACCGGCGCACCATCAGCCTTGGCCCTGTCGAGGATCGCCATGGCCAGCGGATGGCTGGAACCCTGCTCGAGCGCCGCCGCCAGCGCCAGCACGGTGCGTTCATCGCGGCCATAGGCCATGATGTCGGTGACGACAGGCTTGCCCGCCGTCAGTGTGCCGGTCTTGTCGAAGGCCACCGCCGTGATCCGGCGAAAGCCCTCCAGCACCGCACCACCTTTCATCAACAGACCACGCCGCGCGCCGGTCGCAAGACCTGCGGCTATCGCCGCCGGCGTCGAGATGACGAGCGCGCAGGGGCAACCGATCAGCAGGATCGCCAGGCCCTTGTAGATCCATTCGTTCCAGTCGCCGCCAATGAGCAGCGGCGGCAACAGCGCAACCAGCGCGCCGACCGCCAGCACCGCCGGGGTGTAGGTGCGCGAGAAGCGGTCGATGAAGCGTTCGGTCGGTGCCTTGGCTTCCTGCGCCTCCTCCACAAGCCGCACGATTCGGGCGATGGTGTTGTCGGACGCGGCAGCCGTCACGCGAACCCTGAGCACGCCGTCTGTGCTAATGGTGCCGGCAAAGACGGCGTCCGCGACGCCCTTGCGCTTGGGCGTGCTCTCGCCGGTCACCGGCGCCTCGTCGATATCGCTCGATCCCTCGATGATCTCGCCATCGGCCGGGATGCGGTCGCCCGGCCGCACCAGGATGATGTCGCCGACGCCGAGATCTTCGGCGGGAATCTCAGATGTGCCGCCCGCCCGCTCGACCAGTGCCGTCTTCGGCACCAGATCGGCAAGCCCCTGGATGCTCGCCCGTGCGCGGCCGGCGGCGACACCTTCCAGAAGTTCGCCGATCAGGAACAGCACCACCACGGCGGCCGCTTCTTCCGTGGCGCCGATCATCACGGCGCCTATCGCCGCGATGGTCATCAGCATCTCGATCGAGAACGGCGTGCCGGCCAATGCCGCCATCAGCGCGCGCCGCGCGATCGGCATCAGGCCGACCAGCAGCGCGCCCAGGAACACCCAACGCTCAGCCACTGGGAACAGATGGCCGATGCCATAGGCGGCGAGAAGCGCTGCCGCGCAGGCCAGCGTCAGCACTGCCCGGCGGGAACGCCACCACGCCTGCCCCGGCTCGGCATGGCTGTGAAGGTGGGTAGAGCCAGCGGTCTGCTGGCCCGCCGACATGCCACCATGATCGTGACCTTCGTGATCGTGGCCCTCATGATCGGGATCAGCGTGGTCATGCGCTTTGGCCGCCGGTGCACGCCCATCGGCCTTGACGATGCCATAGCCCAGCCGCGCCACCTGCTGCAGCACTTTGTCTTCCGGCAGTGCGCCGCCGTGGCTGACCGTCATGCTGGCGCCGGTCACCGAAACCGAGACATCGGCGACGCCGTCGAGGCGACGCACCGCCGTATCGATCTTGGCCGCGCAGGAGGCGCAGTCCATGCCGCCGATCTTGAACCGTGTCTGCCTGATTGTTTCCTGCTTGAGGAGCGTCGTCATCACATCACCTGCCTGTCTTGCCCGCGCGGCGTCGCCGTATGGTCTTGAATGCTGATGTCAGGCATTGTAATTGCTCTAGTGACTAGAGCTTCAAGAGGCAAATTCATGTTTTCCATCGGTGATCTCTCGCGCCGCACCGGGGTCAAGGTGCCGACCATCCGCTACTACGAGCAAATGGGCCTTGTTGCGGCACCCGAGCGCTCGGAAGGCAACCAGCGCCGCTATTCCAGGCAGGAGCTGGAGCGGTTGGCCTTCATCCGCCACGCCCGCGACCTCGGCTTCGCCGTCGAGGACATCCGCTCCCTGATCGAGTTGAGCGGCCACCCCGAGCAGCCCTGCGGCCACGCCGACAAGATCGCCGAGGAGCAACTGATCTCGGTGCGGGAAAAGATTGCCCAGTTGAAGCGGCTCGAGGCCGAGCTCGAACGCATCGCCACGTGCTGCAATGGCCAGACGGTCGGCGACTGCTACGTCATCCGCGCGCTATCGGATCATGCGCTGTGCGCCGATGAGCATGATTGAGAGGTTCGAAGGACAAGCTTACGCGTCAAAGTCGGCGCCGCCCCTCATCTGGCTGCCGCCATCTTCTCCCCGTAAACGGGGCGAAGGACGCTGTCATCAATGGTTTCGCCAATCGCCAACGTTGCAGAGATGGCACCGAGGTCGCGACCAGCCCCTTCTCCCCGTTTACGGGGAGAAGATGCCGGCAGGCAGATGAGGGGCGGCGGCGAGTTCGAAATGAGGGGGTGAACTCAATCCGACGAGATCGCCCTACAGCTCGATCCGGAACCGCAAGCTCTCCGCCCCGCCATAGGCGGCGTCCTCGAAAAAGCGTTCGACGAGCTTGCCGCCATTGGCCAGGATCACCTTGTGCGAGGCCGGATTGCCCGGCTTGGCGGTGATCTCGACGTGAGCCAGGCCGACCGCCCTCGCCTCCTCCAGCATCAGCCGCAGCGCCTCGGTGGCGTAGCCACGCCGTCGCTTCCACGGCACCACCGCATAGCCGATATGACCGAGCACATGCTTCGGCAATTCCGACGTGCCCTTCTGCCAGCGAAAGCCGATCGAGCCCGACGCCTCGCCGTCCCAGATCCAGCGGCGGAAGCCCGGTAGGCGCGGCACCTTTTTGCCGTCTGGCAAACTGATCGCGCCACCCTTGGCCTGGGGATCGTCGAGGTCGGCAAGAAAGGCCACGGGATCCTTTTCGATGGCCGCGAGCTGCTCGCGCGTCGCCTCCATCAGCCGCACATTGTCCGGCGACCAGCCGCGTTCGAGCGCCGCCTTGTAGGACGGCAGATGTTCGAGCGCGGGTTTGACGATTTCGATCATGGTGCACTGGCGGAGACGCGACACCGGCAAGATAGCATCCCTGCCCAGGAAGGCACGGTCCACCAAAGCGCAATCTCTTACGACAAGGCCGCGCTCCCATCGCTGGAAACGCGGCCCCGATCTCATGTCCTTGGGAGGATTGGCACTCCGGCGCGGCTGCGCCGGAGTGCCTTATGCGAGTTCAGGCAATGTCGAAGCGGTCGGCGTTCATCACCTTGGTCCACGCAGCGACGAAATCCCTGGTGAATTTCGCCTTGGCGTCCGCCGACCCGTAGACCTCGGCAAGCGCGCGGAGCTGGGCGTGCGAGCCGAAGATCAGGTCGGCACGGGTGCCGGTCCACTTGACCGCCTTGGTCTTGCGGTCACGCGCCTCGTAGACTTCGTCGGAGCCGGCCGCCGGATCCCAGACCGTGTTCATGCTGAGCAGATTGACGAAGAAGTCGTTGGTCAACGTACCCGGCCGGTCGGTGAGCACGCCGTGCTTCGACTTGGCCGTGTTGGCGCCGAGCACGCGCAGACCGCCGACCAGAACCGTCATCTCGGGCGCGGTCAGCGACAGCAATTGCGCGCGGTCGACCAGCATGGCCTCGACCGACATCGGCTGCTTGCCCCTGACATAGTTGCGGAAGCCATCGACTTTCGGCTCGAGCGCGGCAAAGGAATGGACATCGGTCTGTTCCTGTGAAGCATCCATGCGGCCCGGCGTGAACGGCACCTTGGTTTCGTGGCCGCCGTCCTTCGCCGCCTTCTCGACCGCGGCGACACCGCCGAGCACGATGAGATCGGCCAGCGAGATCTTTTTCCCGCCGGTCTGTGCCGCGTTGAACTCCTTCTGGATGGCTTCCAGCTTCGCCAGCACCTTCGACAGTTCAGCCGGCTGGTTGACGTCCCAATCCTTCTGCGGTGCCAGCCGGATGCGTGCGCCATTGGCACCTCCGCGCTTGTCGGAATTGCGGAACGTCGAGGCCGAGGCCCACGCAGTCGAGACCAATTCGGAGACCGACAGGCCCGATGCCAGGATCTTCGCCTTCAGCGACGCAATGTCCTGCTCGCCGACCAGTTCATGGTCGACCGCCGGGATCGGATCCTGCCAGATCAGCTCTTCCTTCGGCACGAGCGGACCGAGATAACGAACGATCGGACCCATGTCGCGATGGGTCAGCTTGTACCAGGCGCGGGCAAACGCGTCGGCGAAATGGTCCGGATGCTCATGGAAGCGCCGCGAGATCTTCTCGTAGGCCGGATCGGCCCGCAGTGCGAGATCGGTGGTCAGCATGGCAGGCGCGCGGCGCTTGGACGGATCGTGGGCATCCGGCACGGTCCCGGCACCGGCGCCGCCCTTCGGCGTCCACTGATGCGCGCCGGCCGGGCTCGTGGTCAGTTCCCATTCGAAGTTGAACAGATTGTCGAAGAAGTTGTTGCTCCACTTGGTCTGCGTCGTGGTCCAGGTCACCTCGAGGCCCGAGGTGATGGCGTCGCCTGCAATGCCGGAGGCGTGCTTGCTCGACCAGCCAAGGCCCTGCGCCTCGATGCTCGAGCCTTCAGGCTCCGCGCCCACCAGCGAGGCATCGCCGGCGCCGTGCGTCTTGCCGAAGGTGTGACCGCCAGCGATCAGCGCCACGGTCTCCTCGTCGTTCATGGCCATGCGCGCGAAGGTCTCGCGGATGTCGCGTGCCGAGGCCAGCGGATCCGGCTTGCCGTTCGGCCCTTCCGGATTGACGTAGATCAGTCCCATCTGGACGGCGCCGAGATGGCCCTGGAGTTCGCGGTCGCCGGAGTAGCGCTTGTCGTCGAGCCACTTGGTTTCCGAACCCCAATCGACGTCCTGTTCGGGTTCCCAGACGTCGGCGCGGCCGCCAGCAAAACCGAAGGTCTTGAAGCCCATCGATTCCAGCGCGACGTTGCCGGTGAGGATCAGCAGGTCGGCCCAGGAGATCTTGCGGCCATATTTCTGCTTGACCGGCCACAGCAGCCGGCGCGCCTTGTCGAGATTGGCATTGTCCGGCCAGCTGTTGAGCGGAGCAAAACGCTGCTGGCCGGCCCCGGCGCCGCCACGGCCATCGCCGATGCGGTAGGTGCCGGCACTGTGCCAGGCCATGCGGATGAACAGCGGCCCATAATGGCCGAAGTCGGCCGGCCACCACTCCTGCGAATCCGTCATCACCTGGTGCAGGTCCTTGATCACCGCATCGAGATCGAGCGACTTGAATTCCTCGGCATAGTCGAACTCTTCGCCCATCGGATCCGAAAGGTTCGATTGCTGATGGAGAACGCCAAGATCGAGTTGGTTGGGCCACCAGTCACGGTTGCTCCTGCTGGAGGATCCGTGTGCAACGGGGCATTTGCCGGCGCTGGGATCATCGGTCTGTGCGTCCATGTTCTTCTCCGATCGTGGCTGTGTTGAGCTGTTCAACTGCTGCGTGAACAGGGACGTTGGATGTCCCTGGAGGCGGTCCGTTTCATGGCTGGCGCGATGACCATATGCCCGATACGCGACCGAATATGTTGGATGTCCCGTTGCCGCGGGCATGCGCCTCACCAGGCGGTCCCGGCTGCTCCTCATCTTCGTTGCGACTCCTATAGCAAAGCCGCTTCATTAATTTAAGTTGGATTTCCTGATTACAGCGATAAGATGACATTATGACAAACCTGACGCTGAAGCAGTTGCGTTATTTCGAGGCGCTGGCGCGGCACAATCATTTCGGCCGTGCCGCCGATGCCTGCGCGATCTCGCAGCCCGCGATCTCGGTGCAGATCCGGGAGTTGGAGGAAACGCTTGGCACGGAGCTTTTCCAAAGAGGCCCACGCCAGGTCCGGCTGACCAATTTCGGCGAGGAATTCGCCTTGCGCGTTCGCGACATCCTGCGCTCGGTGGATGAGCTGACAGATCTGGCCCGCGCCTCGCGCGACCGGCTGGTGGGACGGTTGCGCATCGGGGTGATCCCGACGATCGCACCCTACCTTTTGCCTGCCATCATCGGCAACCTCGCCCGCATGCATGACGGGCTCGATATCCACGTGCGCGAAACGCAGACGCAGAAGCTGATCCAGGAACTGGCCGACGGCCGGCTCGACGCGGCCATCGTCGCCTTGCCGGTATCGGAAGCGTCGCTGACGGAAATCGTGCTGTTTGCCGAGAACTTCGTGCTGGTCCGGCCCGGCGAGGATGAGGGAAAGCCGGTGCCCAACCGCGAAATGCTGCGCGAGATGCGGCTGCTCCTGCTCGAGGAAGGCCATTGTTTTCGCGACCAGGCGCTGTCGTTCTGCAACATGCATTCGGTGCGCCCAAGGGAGTTGCTGGACGGCAGCTCGCTGTCGACCCTGGTGCAGATGGTCGGCGCCGGCGTCGGCGTCACCTTGATCCCCGAAATGGCCGTGCCGGTGGAGACGCGCTCGGCGGCGGTCTCTATCGCCCATTTCGCCAACCCCCAACCGTCGCGGACGATCGGCATGATCTGGCGCAAGACAAGCCCGATCGCCAAACAGCTGCTGCTTATATCCGAAGTGGTTCGCCAGGCGGCCGAAGCATTGCGCGCGCAGCACGGTTCGGCATCGGTTGCGCAGCCTCCGAATCTGCCGGCAGCGGCCCAATGAAGGCAGGCTGACCTGATCGTCAGCCTGCCGCCTGGAACCGGATTTCGCCCTTGTTGAGGAAGCAGGTCTTGTTGAACAGCGACAGGTCCAGAGCGTTCGGCAACCGCACATCGCTGATATCGGGACATGGCTTCTCCGCCGGATCGTATGACCGATCGATCTGCGAGATGAAGACGAGGATCAGTCCCCTGTCGCGGGCAAAGGCCTTCAGCGTGCGAACCTGCGCCATCAGGTCCGGGTTTTCCCGCTTCTGATCGAGCAGTTGCAGATAATCGATCACCACCAGCGTGCCGCGCGGCGCCGAACCCAATGCCTTGACGATATAGGCGGCACTGATGGCGTCGGAATTATCGAATGTGAACTGGTCGTTGAACTGCACCGGGTCCGCCCCGATGGCGTGAAACCGGTCCAGCACATCCCTTTGCGTATATTCGAGCGTAAAGAACACGCCGCGATGGCCTGATTTCATGGCTTCGACCGCGAGTTCGAGGCTCATCAGCGTCTTGCCGTTTCCGGGTCGCGCACCGACCAGAACCAGGTCGCCGGGCGCAAGTTGCGCAAACAGCATGCCGGCGGGCGCCGCCTCGGCTGCCTTGGCTGCAAGCAGGCTCCAGCTGGTGAACCCTTCCTGTGCTGCAACACGGTCGAGCGCTTCGTGCAGCGCAATCTTGCCCTCGCGAGACAAAAGCCTGGCTTGACGCTTGAGATGGTAGATGGGCGCGGACAACTTCATCGCAAAACCTCCTGGTGCGAGCCGTTTTTGCAATCCCTCCTTATGCCAAGTGCTCGAACAGTCGGTTCGGTGATTGGATAGCGCCCTGCATGAACGATGCTTTCCCGGCGGAGGGAGGTGGCGTGGGCCGCGCCAGAATCGGATGATAGCTCAATCCCTGCGTATCGAAAATCGCGGACCTCCAGGGATCAGGCTCCGGACTCGCGGCTCTTCACGATAGGAATTTTTTCTTGACTTCCTGCCCTCAGCTATGGTACATATTTGTCCATGGTGCTGATTTGCGCCAATGACCCGCCGCACAGGCGGGTTTTCGTTTGATGCTCCGTCAGCC
>NZ_RZRK01000214.1:0-8429 GCF_003997835.1 Mesorhizobium sp. M7A.F.Ca.CA.004.12.1.1 | reverse complement strand
GCCGATCGGCCCGCCGATCAGCACGTAGAACAGCACGAAGGCGCCGGAGACGCCGAGCACGACACGCAATTCCGTCGCCATCGGCACGAAGCCGCCAACCGGTTCGTCGAACCACATGATCTTGATGATGCGCAGGTAGTAATAGGCGCCCACCACCGAGGCCAGCACGCCGATGATCGCCAGCGCATAGAGATTGGCGTTGATGGCGGCGAGGAAGACGTACCATTTCCCCCAGAAGCCGGCGAGCGGCGGAATGCCGGCCAGGGAGAACATCAGGATGGTCAGGATCGTCGCCATGATCGGATTGGTCGACGACAGGCCGGCCAGGTCGCTGATCTGCTCGACATTGCCTTCCTTGCGCCGCATGGCGAGGATGAAGGCGAAGGTGCCGAGCGTCATCACCAGATAGATCAGCATGTAGATGGCAACGCCGCGCACGCCGGCCTGGCTGTTGGCGGCAAGGCCGACCAGCGCGTAGCCCATATGGCCGATCGAGGAATAGGCCATAAGCCGCTTGATGTTGGTCTGGCCGATGGCGGCGAAAGCACCAAGCGCCATCGAGGCGATCGAGATGAAGACGATGATCTGCTGCCAGTCTGCGGCGATCGGCTTGAACGCGCCCATGGTGACGCGAACCATCAGCGCCATCGCCGCCATCTTGGGCGCCGCCGCCAAAAAGGCCGTCACCGGCGTCGGCGCGCCCTCATAGACGTCTGGCGTCCACATGTGGAACGGCACCGCCGAGATCTTGAAGGCCAGGCCGGCCAGCACGAAGACGAGGCCGAAAACGAGGCCAAGCTGGCGCTCGCCGCTGCCGAGCGCAGAAGCGATTTCCTGGAAGCCGGTGTTGCCGGTGTAGCCATAGACCAGGCTGATGCCATAGAGCAGCATGCCCGACGACAGCGCGCCGAGGACGAAATATTTGAGGCCAGCCTCAGTCGAACGCAGATTGTCGCGGTTGATCGCGCACAGCACGTAGATCGCCAGCGATTGCAGTTCGAGGCCGAGATAGAGCCCGATCATGCTATTGGCGGAGATCATCAACATCATGCCGAGCGTGCACAGCAGGATCAGCACCGGATATTCGAACTTGTCGAAGCGTTCAGCCTTGGCAAAGCGCATCGACATCACCAGCGTCACCGCCGAGCCGACCAGCGCCAGCACCTTCATGAAGCGGGCGAAGGAATCCTGGATGAAGGCATTGCCGTAAGCGCTGCCCTGCCCGGTCCGGAAGATCAGCCAGGCGCCTGCGATCGCCAGCACGGCCACCGCAAGGCCGGTTACCGTGTTGGCCGTGTTGGCGCGCGAATAGGCTCCGACCATCAGCAGCGCCAGCGCGCCGACGGCAAGGATCAGCTCTGGCGTCGAGAGCGACAGGCTGGAGAGAAGGTCCGGCGTCATGGTTCGCAAAACCTCTGGTCAGTTCGCCGCCGCGGTCTGCGCGGCGCCGATGGATGCAGTGACATTGGTGACGAGCGACTTGACCGATTCGGCCGTCGCGTCGAAGACCGGGGCGGGATAGACGCCGAAGAAGATGACTAGAACGACCAGCGGGTAGATGATCACCTTCTCGCGCAGCGACAGGTCGAGCAGGCCCTTCAGGCTGTCCTTGGTCAGCGCACCGAAGATCACCCGGCGGTAGAGCCAGAGCGCGTAGGCGGCCGACAGGATGACGCCGGTGGCGGCGAAGAACGCCACCCAGGTGTTGACCCGGAACACGCCGAGCATGGTCAGGAACTCGCCGACGAAGCCGCTGGTACCGGGCAGGCCGACATTGGCCATGGTGAAGATCAGGAACACCGTGGCGTATTTCGGCATGTTGTTGACCAGGCCGCCATAGGCCGCGATCTCACGTGTGTGCATGCGGTCGTAGATGACGCCGACGCACAGGAACAGCGCACCGGAGACGAGGCCGTGGCTGAGCATCTGGAAGATCGCGCCCTGCACGCCTTCCTGGTTCATGGCGAAGATGCCCATGGTGACGAAGCCCATATGAGCAACCGACGAATAGGCGATCAGCTTCTTCATGTCTTCCTGCATCAGCGCCACCAGGGAGGTGTAGATGATGGCGACGACCGACAGCGCGAAGACCAGCGGCGCGAACATTTCCGACGCCAGCGGGAACATCGGCAAGGAGAAGCGCAGGAAGCCGTACCCGCCCATCTTCAACAGGATGCCGGCCAGGATGACGGAGCCCGCCGTCGGCGCCTCGACGTGCGCGTCGGGCAGCCAGGTGTGCACCGGCCACATTGGCATCTTCACCGCGAAGGAGGCGAAGAAGGCAAGCCATAGCCAGGTCTGCATGCTGGCCGGGAAGTTGTGGGTCAGCAGCGTCGGGATGTCGGTTGTGCCGGACTGGAAGAGCATCGCCATGATGGCGAGCAGCATCAGCACCGAGCCGGCGAGCGTGTAGAGGAAGAACTTGAACGAGGCGTAGACGCGCCGCTTGCCGCCCCAGACGCCGATAATGATGAACATCGGGATCAGGCCGGCTTCGAAGAAGACGTAGAACAGCACGATGTCCAGCGCGCAGAACACGCCGATCATCAGCGTTTCGAGCAGCAGGAAGGCGATCATGTAGGCCTTCACGCGCTTCTCGATCGATTCCCACGACGCCAGGATGCAGAGCGGCATCAGGAACGTCGTCAAGATGACGAACAGCATCGAGATGCCGTCGACGCCCATATGGTAGGAAATGCCGGAGTCGAGCCAGGCGACCTTCTCGACGAACTGGAAGCCGGACTGCGAATTGTCAAATCCGGTCCAGATGAACAGCGAGATGATGAACGTGAAAGTCGTCGTCAACAGCGCGATGGCGCGGATGTTGCGGCGTGCATTTTCGCTGTCGTCATTGATGAACAGGATAAGCAGCACACCAACCAGCGGCAGGAAGGTGACCAGCGAGAGGATTGGCCAGGCGGTCATCAGAGCATCATCCAGGTGACGAGTGCGGCAACGCCGATCAGCATGGCGAAGGCGTAGTGGTAGAGATAGCCGGTCTGCAGCTTGACGACGCGGTCGGTGACATCGACGACGCGCGCCGCAATGCCATCCGGGCCAAGGCCGTCGATGATGGTGCCGTCGCCGGTCTTCCACAGGAAATGGCCGAGGCGCTTGGCGGGCCGCACGAACAGGAAGTCGTAGAGCTCGTCGAAATACCACTTGTTGAGCAGGAAGGCGTAGAGCCCGCGATGCTGCGCGGCGAGGTTGACCGGCATTTCCGGCGAGCGGATGTAGAATTTCCAGGCCAGCGCGAAGCCGATCAGCATGGCGATGAAGGGCGACAGTTCGACCCACAGCGGCAATTCGTGGATGTCGTGCAGGATGTGATTGTCAGGCAGTGTGAACAGCGATGCCTTCCAGAACTCGGCATAGCCCTCGCCGATGAAGGCACCGTGGAAGATGACGCCGGCAAACAGCGCGCCCGCGGCCAAGATGAACAGCGGCACCAGCATCACCGGCGGCGATTCATGGACATGGTGCATCACCTCATGGCTCGCCCGCGGCTTGCCGTGGAAGGTCATGAAGATCAGCCGCCAGGAGTAGAAGGAGGTGAAGCAGGCGGCGATGACCAAAAGCACGAAGGCCATGCCGGCAACCGAATTGTGGCCGGCAAAGGCGCTCTCGATGATGGCGTCCTTGGAGAAGAAGCCGGCGGTGCCGATGACCGTCACCGGAATGCCGACGCCGGTCAGCGCCAGCGTGCCGATCACCATCATCCAGTAGGTGGTCGGGATCAGTTTCCTGAGGCCGCCCATCTTGCGCATGTCCTGCTCGTCGGACACGGCATGGATGACCGAGCCCGAGCCGAGGAACAGCAGCGCCTTGAAGAAGGCATGCGTGAACAGGTGGAAGATCGCCGCGCCATAGGCGCCGACGCCGAGTGCCACGAACATGTAGCCGAGCTGCGAGCAGGTCGAGTAGGCGATGACGCGCTTGATGTCGTTCTGGACGAGACCGACGGTGGCCGCGAAGAAGGCCGTGAAGGCACCGATGAAGGTCACCACAGTCAGCGCCGAATGCGACAGTTCGAACAGCGGAGACAGCCGTGCCAGCATGAACACGCCGGCCGTCACCATGGTGGCGGCATGGATCAGCGCGGAAACCGGTGTCGGGCCTTCCATGGCATCCGGCAGCCAGGTGTGCAGCGGCACTTGCGCCGACTTGCCCATGGCGCCCATGAACAGGAGCAGGCAAACGATCGTCATGGCCGCCTGCTTGTCCAGCGCATAGCCGAGGAAGGTCAGCACCGCGGCGCCGTGCGGGGCGCCTTCGGCCGGAATGAACGTCGCCGCATTGGCAAAGATGGTGCCGAGATTGACCGAACCGAACAGCACGAACAGGCCGAAAATGCCGAGCGCGAAGCCGAAATCGCCGACGCGGTTGACGACGAAGGCCTTGATTGCCGCGGCATTGGCCGACGGCTTCTTGTACCAGAAGCCGATCAGCAGATAAGAGGCGAGGCCCACCCCTTCCCAGCCGAAGAACATCTGCACCAGATTGTCTGATGTCACCAGCATCAGCATGGCGAAGGTGAACAGCGACAGATAGGCGAAGAAGCGCGGCCGGTTCGGATCGTGGTGCATGTAGCCGATCGAATAGATGTGAACCAGCGCCGACACGGTGTTGACCACCACCAGCATCACCACCGTCAGCGTGTCGATCCTGAGCGCCCAGGCCGCTTCCAGCCCGCCTGACTGGATCCAGCGCATCACCGGCACGGTGAACACCTCGCCATGGCCGAAACCGACGGTGAAGAAAGCGACCCACGACAGCACGGCCGCGATCACCAGGAAACCGGAGGTGATGTATTCGGACGCCTTGGCGCCGAGCGACGTGCCGAACAGGCCGACGATCAGGAAGCCGAGCAGGGGAAGGAAGACGATGGCCTGATACATGGTGGTTCCGTCAACCCTTCATCATGTTCACGTCTTCGACCGCGATCGAGCCGCGGTTGCGGAAGAAGACGACGAGAATGGCAAGTCCGATGGCGGCCTCGGCCGCCGCGACCGTCAGCACGAACAGCGCGAACACCTGGCCGACCAGATCGCCCAGTGCCGCCGAAAAGGCGACGAAATTGATGTTGACCGCCAGCAGGATCAGTTCGACCGACATCAGGATGACGATGACGTTCTTGCGGTTCAGGAAGATGCCGAACACGCCGAGCGTGAACAGAACAGCCGATACGGTCAGATAATGTGCGATGCCGACAACCATCTCAGAGTCCCTCGCCTGTCTTGACCTTGCGGATTTCCATGCCGGTCGCCGGCGTGCGGCCGACCTGGGCCGCGATCGACTGCCGCTTGACGCCTGGCTTATGGCGCAGGGTCAGCACGATGGCGCCGATCATGGCGACCAGCAGCACGAGGCCCGAAATCTGGAAGTAGTAGAGGTAGTCGGTATAGAGGATGTCGCCGAGCGCGGCGGTATTGGTCCGCGTGGCGAGATCCGGAATGGGTTTGGAGACCGTCGAAGCGAGCTGCGGCGCGAAAGTGTAGCCGCCGAGAACGACGATCAGCTCCGCCGCCAGGATCAGCCCGACCAGCGCGCCTATCGGCGCATATTGCAGTGCGCCTTCCTTCATCTCGGCGAAATCGACGTCGAGCATCATGACCACGAACAGGAACAGCACCATCACCGCGCCGACATAGACGACGAGCAGGATCATCGCCAGGAACTCGGCCCCGGTCAGCATGAACAGGCCGGCGGCGTTGAAAAAGGTCAGGATCAGGAACAGCACCGAATGCACGGGGTTGCGCGACGAAATGACCATGAACGCCGAAGCCACCGCGACAAAGGCGAAGAGGTAGAAAAAGGCCGCCTCTAGTCCACTCAACATTGGGGATCCCCCGGGTTCCTGTACGAACAGGACGCTCGTCCTGTTTGTTGTCTCTGGCCTGGTTCCGCCTCCGGTTCCAAAGCCGCGTTGTCCTAGCCCATGTTCCGATCGGGTTGAAAGGCCCGATCGAAAGAAACATGGGCCACTCTGTATTCCGGAGCATGATCTGGTCCGAAAAGTCCGCAACTTTTCGGGATCATCCTCTGGACGAGGCCCCTGCCCCGCCCATGCGTCAAATATCAGCGGTAGGGCGAGTCCAGCGAGATGTTGCGCGCCAGTTCGCGCTCCCACCGGTCGCCATTCGCCAACAGCTTGTCCTTGTCGTAGTAGAGTTCCTCGCGCGTCTCCGTCGCGAATTCGAAATTCGGCCCCTCGACGATGGCGTCGACCGGGCAGGCTTCCTGGCAGAAGCCGCAATAGATGCACTTCACCATGTCGATGTCGTAGCGAACCGTGCGGCGCGTGCCGTCATTGCGGCGCGGGCCGGCCTCGATGGTGATGGCCTGCGCCGGGCAGATCGCCTCGCACAATTTGCAGGCGATGCAGCGTTCCTCGCCATTGGGATAGCGGCGCAGCGCATGCTCGCCGCGGAAGCGCGGACTGGTCGGCCCCTTCTCGTGCGGATAATTGATCGTCTCCTTCGGCGCGAAGAACTGGCGCATCGACAGGAAGAAGGCGCTGACGAAATCCTGCAGCAGCAGCGATTTGGCGGCTTGGGAAAGAGCGGACATCACGCAAACCCCGTGATCTTGAGGAAGGCCGCGGTGGCGACCACCATGAACAACGAGATCGGCAGGAACACTTTCCAGCCAAGCCGCATCAACTGGTCGTAGCGGTAGCGCGGCACGAAGGCCTTCACCATGGAGATGCCGAAGAACACGAAGCAGACTTTCAGCACGAACCAGATGACGCCCGGCACCCAGGTGAACGGCGCGAAGTCGAACGGAGGCAGCCAGCCGCCGAGGAACAGGATGGTGGCCAGCGCGCACATCAGCACGATGGCGACATACTCGCCGAGGAAGAACAGCAGGAACGGCGTCGACGAATATTCGACCATGTGGCCGGCGACCAGTTCCGATTCGGCTTCCACCAGATCGAAAGGCGGCCGGTTCGTCTCGGCCAGCGCCGAGATGAAGAAGATGATGAACATCGGGAACAGCGCCAGCCAGTTCCAGTCGAGGAAGGTGTTGGGCAGGCCAAGCCGCGTACCAATTCCATCATGCTGCGACAGCACGATATCGGTGAGGTTGAGCGAGCCGGCGGTGAGCAGAACGGTGACGATGACGAAGCCGATCGAGACCTCGTAGGACACCATCTGAGCGGCCGAACGCAGCGCGCCGAGGAACGGATATTTCGAGTTGGAGGCCCAGCCGCCCATGATCACGCCATAGACCTCAAGCGAGGAGATGGCGAAGACATAGAGGATGCCGACATTGACGTTGGCGATCGCCCAGCCCTGATTGACCGGAATGACCGCCCAGGCCGAGATCGCCAGCACGGCCGAGACCAGCGGCGCCAGCAGGAACACGCCCTTGTTGGCGCCGGACGGGATGACCGGCTCCTTGAAGACGAATTTCAGCAGATCGGCGAAAGCTTGCAGCGTGCCCCAGGGGCCGACGACGTTCGGGCCACGGCGCAGTTGCACCGCCGCCCAGATCTTGCGGTCGGCGTAGAGGATGTAGGCAACGAAAATCAGCAGGATAACGATCAGCACGACCGATTTCAGCAGAATGATCAGCGCCGGCAGCACGTAGAAGGAGAAGAAAGTGTCCATGCTTATTCCGCCGCCTGCTTGAAGCCGCTCTTGGCCAGTGCCGAGCATTCCGCCATCACGGCCGATGCCCGCGCGATCGGGTTGGTCAGGTAGAAATCCGTCACCGGCGAGGTGAAGGTGCCCTTGTTCAGCCGCCCGCCGAGCTTCGCCACCCCGGTGATGTCCTCGGCATTGCCCGCCGCGACCTGGTCGATACGGGCCAGATGCGGGTATTCGCCATAGAGCTTGGCGCGCAGCTGCGGCAGCGAATCGAACGGCAGTTTCTTGCCCAGCACATCCGACAGCGCCCGCAGGATCGCCCAGTCCTCGCGCGCCTCGCCCGGCGCGAAGCCGGCGCGGTTGGTCTGCTGCACGCGGCCTTCGGTGTTGACGTAGGTGGCCGACTTTTCCGTGTAGGCGGCCGCCGGCAGGATGACATTGGCGCGGTGCGCGCCCTGGTCGCCATGCGTGCCGATATAGACGACGAAAGCGCCGCCGGTCTTGGCCATGTCGATCTCGTCGGCGCCGAGCAGGAACAGGAGCTCCATTTCGCCCAGCATGCCGGCAACGTTTCTGCCGCCCTCGCCCGGCACGAAACCGAGATCGAGACCGCCGACGCGGCCGGCCGCGTTGTGCAGCACGGCAAAGCCGTTCCAGTCAGCGCGGGCAGCGTTTACGGCGGCGGCGAGCTTGGCCGCCTGTCCGAGCACGGCCGCGCCGTCGGCACGCGCCAGCGCGCCCTGGCCAACGATGATCAGAGGGCGTGTCGCCTTCTTCAGCGTCTGGAAGAACTTGCCGTTGCCGTCGGCCAAATCCTTCAGCGAATCCGGTCCGGCG
>NZ_RZRK01000213.1:0-8478 GCF_003997835.1 Mesorhizobium sp. M7A.F.Ca.CA.004.12.1.1 | reverse complement strand
GTCCAGATCGTCACCAAGCCGGCCGAACTCGCGCCGCTCGGCAACCACATGGACATCGTGCTGGTCGACGCGCCTTGCACCGGCAGCGGCACCTGGCGGCGCCGTCCCGATGCCAAATGGCGGCTGACGCAAAGGCAGCTCGATGCACGCAAGGGCGAGCAGTCGGCGATCCTCGATGCGGCCAAAGTCTATGTCAAACCAGGCGGCCTGCTGGTCTACATCACCTGCTCGGTGTTTGATGAGGAAAACGGTGAGCAGATCGCGGCCTTTCGGGACCGTAACAGCGGCTTTGTTCCCGTCGACCACCGCCAGCTCTGGGACAGCCGTTTTCCCGGCCATGAGGCAGCCGCACGCATCGGCGCCAGAGGCGACATCTCGCTGTCGCCGGCGCTCAGCGGCACCGATGGGTTTTATCTCTGTGCGTTACGCAGATCGGCCTGAATCCTATTCCTGACGGACGCGTGGCGCCGGCCGGCAGGCCAGGTCGATTGTGCAGTGCAGCAAAAGCATTTGCCTGCCGTCCATGCCTCTGCAATAAGCTTATCCGCGTAAAGGAAGGCAGCGGCAATGGCAGCAAAGATCGTACCCGCCCCGGACTATGAGGATCGCGTCAGGACCTCCTTCGCGCGTCAGAAGGCGATGGCCACGATCGGCGCCGAACTGACGCTGGTGACGCCCGGTATTATCGAGATCGAGATGCCCTATTCGGCGGCATTGACCCAGCAGCACGGCTTCCTCCATGCCGGTGTCATTTCGACGGCGCTGGACTCGGCCTGCGGCTATGCCGCCTTTTCGCTGATGCCGGAAAACTCCGGCGTGCTGACCATCGAGTTCAAGGTCAACCTCCTGGCGCCGGGCAGGGGCGAGCGCTTCCTGTTCCGCGGCTCGGTGACGAAGCCCGGCCGCACCATCATCGTCGCCGACGGCCAGGCCTACGCCTTTGCCGCCGACGGCGAGGCCAAGCTGATCGCCACCATGACTGGCACCATGATGACGGTGGTCGGGCGTGATGGGATTGAAGGGTGAGTGGCCGGTTCGCCGCAGGCGAATTCATCGTGCCGGTGGCACGATGAAAGGCCACGAACGCCGGGAGCTGCCGGAGGCAGCGGGTCCCGGCGAGCGGCGGTGCAGATAAGCAGATGATCGGGCGGAGAGGAATAAATCATCATGGCCGATAAAATCTCGCGCCTGTCGGGCAAGGACGTCCTCTTCGTTATGGCGGCGCAGGCCGAATACGGCCCGCACCTCAAGCAGCTGTTCACGCCGCTGATGACCGGTGTCGGTCCGGTCGAGGCCGGCGTCAGGCTGGGTGCTGAACTCTCCTGGCTGAAATCGCAAAAAGCACTGCCGGATCTCGTTGTTTCGCTCGGTTCAGCCGGCAGTCGGACGCTGCAGCAGACGGAAATCTACCAGGCGGTTTCGGTCAGCTACCGTGACATCGACGCTTCGCCGCTCGGCTTCGAGAAGGGCGCCACCCCCTTCCTCGACCTGCCGGTAACCGTGCCATTGCCCTTCAAGATACCGGACATCAAGCAGGCGACCCTGTCGACCGGCGGCGCGATCATCACTGGCGCGGCGTATGATGCTGTTAGCGCCGACATGGTCGACATGGAGACCTTCGCCTGCCTGCGCGCCTGCCAGCTGTTCGACATTCCGCTGATCGGTCTGCGCGGCATTTCCGACGGGGCGGCGGATCTCAGGCATGTCGGCGACTGGACCGAATATCTTGAAGTCATCGACGAGAAGCTGGCGGACGCCGTCATGCGGCTCGAACGGGCGATCGGCGACGGCGCCCTTCGGACGGAACCACCCCATGAAGATGCCGGACCAGCCTGAAAGTCGGGCTACGCAACCCATTGCGTCGACTCGTTTCTTTCTCTAAACGCTCGCCATGAAAACAGCCAATCATCCCGACACCGTCCTGATTGTCGATTTCGGCAGCCAGTTCACCCAGCTCATCGCTCGCCGCATCCGCGAGGCCGGTGTGTTTTCCGAGATCGTGCCGTTCCAGTCGGCCGAAGCGGCATTCAAGCGCATCAATCCGAAAGCCGTGATCCTGTCCGGCGGTCCGGCTTCGACCGGCGATATCGGCAGCCCGCGCGCGCCGCAGATCGTCTTCGACGCCGGCGTGCCGGTGCTCGGCATCTGCTATGGCCAGATGGCCATGTGCGTGCAGATGGGCGGCGTCGCCGAAAGCTCCGACCATCGCGAGTTCGGCCGCGCCTTCGTCGAGATTCAAAAAGACAGCCCGCTGTTCGAAGGCCTGTGGGCGCCCGGCCAGCGCCATCAGGTGTGGATGAGCCATGGCGACCGCGTCATCTCCTTGCCCAAGGGCTTCGAAGTGTTCGGCAAGTCAGAGGGCTCGCCCTTCGCCATCTTCGGCAACATCGAGCGCAAGATGTACGGCATCATGTTCCACCCCGAGGTGGTGCATACGCCCGACGGCGCCCGGCTGCTCAGGAATTTCGTCCACAACATCGCCGGCATCGAGGGCGACTGGACCATGCGCGCCTACCGCGAGCACGCGGTCGAGACGATCCGCAAGCAGGTTGGCAAGGGCAAGGTCATCTGCGCGCTGTCGGGCGGCGTCGATTCTTCCGTTGCGGCGCTGTTGATCCACGAAGCGGTTGGCGACCAGCTGACCTGCATCCTTGTCGACCACGGCCTGATGCGCAAGGACGAGGCCGCGGGCGTGGTGGCGATGTTCCGCGAGCATTACAATTTGCCGCTCATTCTGGTGAACGCGTCGGACCGTTTCATTGACGCCCTCGAGGGCGAGTCGGACCCGGAGAAAAAACGCAAGACCATCGGCCGGCTGTTCATCGAGGTGTTCGAGGAAGAGGCCAAGAAACTCGGCGGCGCCGAATTCCTGGCACAAGGCACGCTCTATCCCGACGTCATTGAAAGCGTCTCCTTCTCCGGCGGCCCGTCGGTGACGATCAAGTCGCACCACAATGTCGGCGGCCTGCCCGCGCGCATGAACATGCAGCTGGTCGAGCCGCTGCGCGAACTGTTCAAGGACGAGGTGAGGGCGCTCGGCAAGGAGCTCGGCCTGCCCGAAAGCTTTATCGGCCGCCATCCATTCCCCGGCCCAGGCCTCGCCATCCGCTGCCCAGGCGGGATCACCCGCGAAAAGCTGGAGATCCTGCGCGAGGCCGATGCCATCTATCTCGACGAGATCCGCAAGGCCGGCCTCTACGACGCCATCTGGCAGGCCTTTGCCGTGCTGCTGCCGGTGCAGACGGTCGGCGTGATGGGCGACGGCCGCACCTACGAGTTCGTCTGCGCGCTGCGTGCCGTCACCTCGGTCGACGGCATGACGGCGGATTTCTACCACTACGACATGGCCTTCCTCGGCGCCGCCGCCACCCGCATCATCAACGAAGTCCGCGGCATCAACCGTGTCGTCTACGACGTGACGTCGAAGCCGCCGGGAACAATCGAGTGGGAATGATTCAGGCCTACTCAAACGCCGCCGAGAATACGCCAATCTGCGATGTAACATACTGAAAACGAAAATAAATCCTTTCAGAGACAATCAGCGACAATCGGCACGCAGAGATTGGCTTTGACGGGCCGCCTGACGGACCTTCCGCATATTGCCCCCCCGAGTTTTTCTAAGTACCGTCAGAGCCAATGAGGCTTGTGACGGTACTTTTTTGTGCCTTAAGGCATTGAAGAAAAAAGGAACTTTCTGTCACGAAGCTTCGAAATTGTACTGACGGTACTTTTTAGGAGGCAATGGGTATGCTGACGGACGCCGCCCTTAAGGCACTGAAACCAAAAGAAAAAGCCTACAAGATTGCTGACCGTGACGGCATGTACATTCGCGTCATGCCCAGTGGCACGATCTCGTTTCGGCTGGATTACAGGCTGAATGGACGCCGTGAGACGGTCTATCTAGGCAGATATGGCAGAGATGGAATCTCGCTCGCGTTGGCACGAGAGAAGTGCCTTGATGCCAAGCGCGCCGTCAGCGAGGGACGTTCGCCGGCGATCGAGAAACAGCGCGACAAGCGCCGCCTGAAAGAGGCAAAGAGTTTCGGCGAATTCGGCGAGAAGTGGCTCGCGGCCGCGCCGATGGCCGACAGCACGCGCGCCATGCGACGCGCCATCTTCGAACGGGAGCTTCTTCCGGTCTGGCGCAATCGCTTGCTGACGGAGATCACGCCCGATGACCTGCGGGCCCATTGTGGCGCGATCGTTGAACGCGGTGCTCCGGCGACCGCCATCCACGTTCGAGACATACTGAAGCAAATCTACGGCTTCGCGATCTTGCATGGTGAGAAGGTCGCCAATCCGGCCGAAGAGGTTGGACCGGCATCGATCGCCACCTTTGTTCCAAAGGATCGCTCGCTTTCGCCCGCGGAAATTCGAGTGATGCTGAAGCAGCTGGAGCATATCGCTACACTCCCCACGATCCGTTTGGGAATGCGGCTTTACCTGCTCACTATGGTGCGCAAGAGCGAGCTGCAGGACGCGGTATGGGACGAGGTCGATTTCGAAAATGCGGTCTGGACGATCCCGAAGGAACGCATGAAGCGCTCGAAGGCGCACAATGTATACCTGTCACGCCAGGCGCTCGACATTATGATCGCCCTAAAGACCTGCGCGGGAAATTCCAGATACTTGCTGCCGTCGCGGTACGACGCAGATGCTCCTATGTCGCGCGCCACCTTTAACCGGGTCACGTACGCCGTCATCGAACGCGCGAAGTCCGAGGGGCTGCCTCTGGAGCCGTTTACGGTTCATGACCTGCGGCGCACGGGCTCGACGCTGTTGAATGAACTTGGTTTCAACAGTGATTGGATTGAAAAGTGCCTGGCGCATGAGGACGGGCGCTCGTCGCGCGGTGTCTACAACAAGGCCGAGTATGAGGTGCAGCGTCGGCATATGATGCAGGAGTGGTCGGACATTTTGGACGCCTGGGTCCAAGGCAAGAAGTATGTGCCAACGCTCATCCCGCCGTCGATGCCGATCTTGCAGGCCGACCCGGCGTTTTGACTGGAGCCCCGGTGTTGCCTTCACGCGACGCGTCTTGACAATTGATCAACGTTTCCGCTGCCAGAGTTGGTGCAATCGCCACATCGCCTTGCTTGTCCGAGCGCCGTCCGGACCACCAGCTACGGGCTTGGGCAGATTTTCTCGACCTTGCCCGAACAGACGGACTTCAGTTTCACCAGACTTGGAAAGTAGTCTGCCAACGGGGCAAATTCTTTTGCAAAGCAGCCGTTGGCGTCGGGCCAAAACCATGGTCCCCCCTTCGGTTCGGGAGGCCAGTGCCCGGGAGGCATGGTCCTGTTAGCGGCCATCTCGATGATGCTGCTGCAGAACTTGTGGTTCGTCGTCACTTGGGGCAGGCCGTGGCACCTGAAACACCCACCTGCGTCTGGGGGAACGATCGGGCCAAAATTAGACCAAGGCTCGGGTTCGTCCCCAAGACCGACAAACTCAAACGTTTGCGACTTCGGCACGTCCTCCGCGTACATTGACTTGATGGTCTGACTAAGCATCGTCTTCGGGTGCACAATGAACGGGTTATTGCCGAGGCGGCAGACGTTGCAACGATCTTCACCGTCTTTGGGATGCACCAGTTCACCGAAATCCCGCGTCTTGAAATCATCCCAGGTGATGCGGCTCGTGCCGGAACCTTCGTAGACAATGTTGTCGAATAAACACGCCTTCTTTTGCAGCTTGTCTGCACAGATCGTGCCGACATATTGCACAGGCCAACCGGGTTTGCGCCTGACGAGCGCTACGCAGAAACCGCCGGAGATATCATCCCTATAGGTCCACACCTCGGCGTCAGTCCAATCTGAAGGGAAGAAATACCTATGTGTTTCGGAACCGAGGTCCTCCCTATGGACCCAGCGCTTGTCCGCCGCGAATGAGCCGGGCACGGGTACTCCCGCATCGCGACACGCCTTCAGGTATGCTGGAACGTCGTCGCGGAATTTCGCCTCGCCCACTGCGGGCCAGCCACTCTCCGTGAGCGCGGGGCCGGCACCTTGTCGCTCGATGATGTCTTTGGCCTTTTGCCATTTGCTGACGAGCCGGCGAGCAACATCTCGCTGCTGTATGGCAGCATCGGTGTTCGCCAGAGCCGCTGCAAGTTCGATCTGCACAAAGCTTCTTTCTGCCTGCTGCGCCCGCGAAACGACTGGTCCCTTGAGCGTATCGATCATCTGCCTGTATCGGTCAGACGCTTCTTCAACGAGCAGCCCTTCGACGCAACCGCGAGCGCGTTCCAGCAGCTCCCCGCGATTCTTGTCGGTGACGTTGACCTCTACTCCTGAGGGCACTTCGAAAATGCCGCCATACGCGGCGACGAGATCACATGACATGGCCAACGAAGAGAGGCTTCCTGATCCTTCATCGGCCGCCATCAATAGGGTCGAGACGTAAGCGACGATCAGCAACGCCCCAGAGGCTGCGACGGTTCTCCAACGCATCAGCATTCAGTTCCTGACAAGCTTGAGCAACCGGGCCGAAACGGTGTGTGAAGGAAAGTCCCTGTAGCGATATTGCATGAAGATGTTTCGCCGAGCCTGTCGATCAGCAAAAGGGCATCGCGGGTTTTCACTGCGGGTCCGCTTGCGGCGATCCAGCGAAGCGCGGCCTCCTGAAGCCCTTTATGCATGCCTGCTTCGTCCAATACCTGTTTCCAGGTCCGCGACTTGAAATGGGTCTTGCCGGCTACAGCCATGACGGCGGGCGAGCGAGCCGTCCAGAATGTCCGCCGCAACCATTCGCTGCAGAACGTCGGCCACATCGACGAGCGGAACCGTCAGCGGCAGATAGCCAATCTCTGCCGGACCATGAATCATGGCGACATCGGCATCGGCACTGCGGCGTCCTGTGAGATAATCCTCGAAGACTTTCCGATGCCGATCATCCCGAACTGCCAGCATTCAGCTGCTCTGAGGGCACCCATGCTCGCCGCACCGAGTAGGCGGCAGCCGGCGTCAAGCGCGAACAGAATTTCCTTGTGCCATACTGCAGGTCCCGATTCGAATAGGCCGTCGATCAACCCGATGACCTTGCGCCCCTCGAGCACCGCGCGCATGACATCGCCGCACCGGGCCGGTGGCGCAATGTCAAACGCCTGCCCACCTTGCACACCAGCGAGCGCGATACAGGCTTGGACCGACGAAGATCAGAGGCCTTATGCGAGGCTCCATTGCCGCAGTAGCTTGCGGGCAGCTCGTCCGGACTGTGCATAGGATTCGGGTTGGTGCGTGCTGACCAGGTCGTCGGCAAGCACGCGTACCGCTTCGATCCCGAATCTGCCGCCGCCGAGCGGGAAAACATAGATGTCGCGGACGCCCTCCGTCACGCTGCCGACGGTATCTTGCAAACTCAGATCCTGGCGTTGGTTCAGGAGGCCACCTTGCGGCAGAAGCCGGTAGCTGCCGAACAAGCACGATCCAAGGTCGGGATTGTAGGTGAGATAATAGGAGCAATGGACATTGTCGAGTGGACGCGATGGATCCCATATATCCTTCGTTCCTAGGACATAATCATTCCTCGTGCGCAGGACGGTGGCGGATTGTCCGGCCTCGAGATCGTCCAGTTGAACAAGCCTCCTGTTTCAGTCTTAGTATCGGCGCTAACCATCCAGATCGCGCTATGCCGTTCTTGCCGCGTGATCCAGGCCTTTGACAGGACGGGCTCGGCGTTGTTTCACGTCGGGATTTGGTGCGCGGAGGATAGGTTTCGAGCGGCGGGCCGAAAGCCATGCCTGAACCTCGCCGAGGTCCCAAACCACGCATCGGGCGGTCAACGCGAAGCGTCGCGGAAATTCGCCCCGCTGTTCCATTTCGTAGATCGTGCTGTCTGCAAGGGGCACCATTTCACGCAATTGGTGTCTCCGGATTGTACGCTTCAGTACCTCTTCATTCGATCGACCCATTTCGCACTCCTCAGCATGGGCCCAAATTCAAGGCGAAGGTGTTCGATAATGAAAGAGCGTCCTGTCCCGCGTCGCATCATCGGCGGTTTTGACCTGCAAAAGGGACAAGTCACGCGTTGTGGTGGTCAACTTTTCGCAAATGGCTTCTGCCGCCACGACACTCGCGCCAACCCGCATCTGCAATCTCGGATCGATCTCCAGCGTGCGCAGGAAGGCGATTCGTTCTGTCAGCCCGGACTAGGTTCGACGCACCAGGTGCTTCCGGCGCCGAGCGCAGCCAATGAAAGCGGGTTTGGCCGATTCGACGGATCAACCTCCAACAGCCTGTCCATTGAGGCAAGCCGATCCAGCGAGATACCCGCAATGATCGCGTTCTCTGCCCGTCGGCGGGCAATCCGTATGCAGACCTGGTTTCTGATCGGCAATGATGTCGCCGAACTCATGACCGTTCTTTGGCAAGCGGCCTCGGCCGCACGATGCTCAAATCAAATTTGGTTGGCAGGTCAGGTCCCGTATTGTTGACGGCGGAGGTGGGCATTCGATGGGCGGGCGGGATGATTACCATC
>NZ_RZRK01000212.1:0-8541 GCF_003997835.1 Mesorhizobium sp. M7A.F.Ca.CA.004.12.1.1 | reverse complement strand
CCGTTGCCCGACAGCAGCGACAGGGTCGCTGCCTTTGCCTGGTAATCCAGCTTGCGCCCGGCCAGTGTGATCGAATAGTTGGTGGTCTGCGGCGGCGGCAGCAGGGACAGCACACCGCCCGCAGGTGCCGGCCGCTCCGCCGTTTCAGCCAGGACGGGCTGCGCCAGGACGGCAAGCATCGGCAGGATGAGGAAGATCAGTTTCAGCTTGACCGGCATGATGGCTCCGCGAGAACGACTCCCGCATAGGTATGGCCGAGAGGATCGAAGTCAAAGGAAATGGCTGTCTTGAACCTGCAACGGCTTGCGCTAATGTGAGCCGGAATGCAGTCGAACATCTCTCTCGATCGGTTTGGACACTGGAGCGGTGGTGTCGCCGCCGCGGCCATGGCTGCAACGCCCGAAGAATTGTCCGCTCGCTTCACAGCGGCGGCGAGCGGACTGCTTGGCTCCGACCGCGCCTATGTCGGCTTCTACCGTCGAGACATCACATCCCTGACCATCGACGATGCCGGCCCCGATCGCTGGAACCGCGACTACGATGCACGACTGTATCGCCAGGATCCCTTCTTCCAGAGGTTCGCCAGCACAAGACAGGATTTCCTGTTGCCGCTGTCGGCACTCCGCAATGGCGACTTCCAGCGTACCCCCTACTATCGCGAATTCTTCGGCCCTTCCGACAGTTTCGACGAGATCACCGGCGTGTTCAATCTCGACGGGCTGACCGCTGGCTATGTCACCTTCCTGCGGCGAAACGGGGCACCGGCCTTTGGCGATCAGGATCTGGAGATGGCTTACGCGGCAAGCAGCGCGACAAGGCTCATTCTGCAAAGATTGCTTCATCTGTGCCGCTCCCGGGACAAGGGCGCCGCAATCGGTGACGGACGCTCGCGGCTGAGCAGGCGCGAGGCCGAGGTTGCGCGGCATCTGGTCGAGGGTGGCAACGCCAAGACGATTTCGCGAAGCCTCGCCGTCTCACCCGGCACCGTCCGCAACCACATCAAGCAGATCTACCGCAAGCTCGGCGTGCACTCCCAGGTCGAGCTGCTGGCGGCCTTCCGCGAAGCCGCTTGAGCCTGACGGCTTACGCCGGCGCTATTGCCCCGTCACGATGCGCGTCCACATGCGGTTTTGTGATCGCAGCAGCTTTGGGTCGTTGTTGTCGACCACGAACAGCTTGGCCTTCACGGCATCAGGCGGAAAGACGCCGGGATCGCTGGCTATCGCCTTGTCCATCAGCGGCAGGGATTCCGGTATCGCATTGGCATAGGAGACATAGCTGGAATTGGCCGCGGCGATATCGGGCCGCAGATTGAAGTTGATCCAGGCCTGGGCGTTGTCGGGATGCGGCGCATCTTTCGGCACCACCATCGTATCGAAGTTGATGAGCGTGCCTTCTCTGGGGATGGAATAGGCGATCTCCAGCTTCTTCACGGATTCCGCCGCACGGGTCCTTGCCTGAAGTATGTCGCCCGACCAGCCCAACACCACGCAGATGTCGCCGTTGGCGAGGTCGTTGATGTATTTCGACGAATGGAAATAGCGGATGTAGGGCCGCACCTTGCCCATCAGGTCCTCGACCTTGGCGAGGTCGTCGGGACTGGTCGATCTGGGGTCGATGTGAAGATAGTTCATCGCCATCGGGATGACTTCAGCCGGCGCATCGATCATGGCCACGCCGCAATCGGAGAGCTTCTTGACCACGTCCACGTCGAAGACCATGGCGAAGGAATCCGTCGGCGCGTCCGGCAGCCGCTGCTTCACCGCGGCGACGTTGTAGCCAATGCCGTCGGTGACGGCCATATAGGGCACGGCATGCAGGTTCTGCGGATCGGCGCCCGCGATCAGCGCCAAGGCCTGCGGATCGATCTTCGAATGGTTGGCAAGCTTCGATTTGTCGAGTTCCAGGAACGCCCCCGCCTTCACCTGGTTCTTCAGGAACGGATAGGCTGAGGGGTAGACTACGTCATATCCCGAGCCGCCGGTGAGCAGCTTGGTTTCAAGTACCTCGTTGCCGTCATAGACATCGTAGCGAACCTTGATGCCCGTTTCCTTCTCGAATTTCTCGGCGGTGTCCGGCGCGATGTAGTCGGACCAGTTGTAGACGTTGACGATCTTTTCCTCGTCAGCCGAAGCCGCATTTGCGCAGACGCCGCAGGCAAGCAGGGTTGAGAAGATCAGAGCGCGCATAAATGTCCTCCGTTTTCGCTATCTGTTTTCGGCATGCGTCGTCCCTCAGCGTCGCTGCGGGGCATAGACCGGCAAGGTGATGCAGGCGACATTGCCGCCGCCCAGCAAGATCTCGCGCGAGTTCTCGATGCCGACTATCTTGTGGTCGGGAAACAGCTCGGCCAGCGTCTGCTTGGCCTTCACATCGAGATCGCAGCCGAACTGCGGTACCACCACGACGCTGTTGCCCGGATAGTAGTTGATGTAGCTCGCCGCGATCCGGTTTCCGGCCGGTCGCGCCCAGGTCGAATCCAGCCGGTCCACGCTCTCGCTTTCTTCCGGCGTCATCTCGATCGGCAGGGGATGCGGCAGCCGGTGGATCTCCAGTGCGCGGCCACGCGCATCACGGGCCGAACGCAGCACCTCTTCGGCTTCTCGCACAATCTCATATTGCGGGTCCTCCCGATTGTCGGTCCAGCTCAGCACGACCACGCCGGGACGCACGAAGCAGCAGACGTCATCGACATGGCCGTCGGTTTCGTCGAAGGCAAGGCCACGCGGCAGCCAGATGACGGTGTCGACGCCGAGATAGTCACCAAGCTGGCGTTCCACCTCGGCCTTGCCGAGATGAGCGTTGCGATTTCGGTTGAGCAGGCATTGCTTCGTCGTGATGAGGGTGCCCTGGCCATCGCATTGCAACCCGCCGCCCTCGGCGATCAGCGGTGCGCGGTAGCGATCCATGTTCTCGATTTCGAGCACTTTTTGCGCTGCCAGATCATCGAGGTCCCATGGCGCGTAGAGGCCGCCGTCAAAACCGCCATAGGCGTTGAAGATCCAATCGACGCCACGCACGCCGCCTTGATCGTTGACGACGAAATTGGGACCGCTGTCGCGCAACCAGGAATCGTTGGTGGACATCTCCACGACACGCACATGGCCGGGCAATCGCGCTCGGGCATTCTGCCACTGGCGAGCGGAGGCCGCCACCGTCACTGGCTCGCTTTGCGCGATCGCCGCGGCGACATCCACGAACAGCTTTTGCGCGGGCTTGGCGCCGAGGCGCCAGGTGTCCGGCCGCTCCGGCCAGATCAGCCAGCAGCCTGACTTTGGTTCGAATTCGCCGGGCGCGCGAAACCCATCCTGTTTCGGCCTTGTCGAGAGGGTACGGGGCATCTTGGGACCGCCGGGAAATGGAGTGATGACTTGCCCGGATCAGACGTTTTTGGGACCTTGTCCGTCAATGTCCCATTTGGGATATCGGTGTTGACCGCTGTCTCCTGTTGCGGAACGGCATTGCCTTGCCACGGTGATCGGCGCAAATCTCGACCGGACGGCGTATGCCGGTGACGCAAGCAGTCGACGAAAGGGGAAAAGCGGATGGATGCGACCGAACTGAAGGCCATGCAGGCGCCGCTGAAGCAGGCCTACCGTGACGATGCTTCGCAGGCTCTGATCACGCTTCGCGCCAAGGGCTCGATCGATGACCAGTCGGTTGCCTGCAAGGTGGAGACGGGCAGGGCGCTCGCCATCGCCGGCTTGCATCCGGCAACAGGCGGCTCAGGGCTTGAACTCTGCTCGGGCGACATGCTGCTGGAGGCCTTGGTCGCCTGCGCCGGGGTGACGCTCAAGGCGGTGGCGACGGCGCTCGAGTTCAAGCTCGGCGCCGCCACGGTGGAGGCCGAAGGCGATCTCGATTTTCGCGGCACGCTCGGTGTCGCCAAGGATGCACCGGTCGGCTTTCGCGCCATCCGGCTCAATTTCAACCTCGACACCGCTGAGCCGCAGGAGCGGGTAGACTCGCTGCTGAAGCTGACCGAGCGTTATTGCGTGGTGTTCCAGACCATCAGCCAGAAGCCGGAGCTGACGGTGAGCGCACGCCGCTGATGCTTACTGCGCCGACGGTTCTTCGGCGTCGCCCTCGTCAGTGAAGGGCGAGGCGCTCGGCACGCATTGCACCGACCAGCCGGCCGGTGTCGGCTGCTTCTGATATTCGGTGATGGCGGCGGTGCACTGTTCGCGTTTGTCGAAGGTGCTGGGCAGCACGACCATGCCGCCTTGCGGGCCGGCGATTACCAGATACCAGACCAACGCTGCTGCGGTCGTAGCCATGGGGATTTCCTTGTTCTGCCAGTTGGGCGCTGTTGTGGGAGTCGCTGTGACCCTACCAACTCCATGGAAATGACGAAAGCCTGACCGCCGCACAGCTTCCCGCCGTCACATCACAGCCGCGTGATGTGACGGGGGTTTCCAGCCCGATTTCGAAGCGCAATCGGCTCAGTTGGTGGCAAAACAATAGAACAAGCCATCGCCCCCGGTGCCCTTGAGCGCCTCCTGGCTGCAGCCGCCGCGCGAGGCGTGCGAGGAATTCCAGGATTTGGCCGCTGCCGAATCGTCGAGACCGGCGCGGTCATGATGGCCCATCATCGCGGCGCCTTCCGCCCCGCTCATCGTCCAGTTGCCGCAGGTCTGGTCGGCGATCTTGGTGCCGTCGGGCTTGGAGCCGGTCAGCACGTCGTGGCGGTTGGGCGTGTCGCCGCGGCCGTTGACCGCTTCGCCTTTCTCGTTGAGCGCTGTCTGTTTGGTGATGCCGTTGGCATCGCTGTGCAACGAGGCGACATCGTCGGCGATCTTGACGCCCTTGGCGTTCACCCATGGCCCCTTGCCGATGCGGTCGCGGGCGTCGGTGTCGCTGGTCGACAGATAGGCGGCCCAACTCTTGCCGGTGACGCCGGCGGCTTCCGCCAACGACGCGCAATGCGCGTCGGCGCCCTTGAGGCCGCCGAGGTCGGCACCCTTGCCGGAACCGACACTGGTGACGAAGAAGCTCATCTTGGCATCTTGCGAGTAAGCGGCGCCCGCGGCTGCGATCAGGGTGGCGGCGGTGGCGAGAAGCAGTTTACGCATGTCGGTCCTCCGGTTGGTCTTCGACGGGTTACATCAGAAGAAACGTTGCCGGAGGCCTGTTTAATCCCTACGCATGTCGCCTAAAAGTATGCAGTGGTTTTTGGGAAACCGACATGCGGCAAAAAAGGCTCTAGTTTTATTCCGGCTGGCGATAGGCGACGAACCGATTGTGCTTGGCCTGAAAGATCAATCCGGTCTCTTTCAGGTCCGGGCTGGCCAGCGGCACGATGCGTTTGGCGATCTCGGAGGGATGCGGCAACGTCTCGGGATCTTCGCCCGGCACTGCTTGGGCACGCATGGCGGTGCGGGTGGCGCCGGGGTCGGCGGCATTGACCCGGAGCGGCAGGCTCTGCGTCTCATGCGCCCAGGAGCGCATCATCGTCTCCACCGCGGCCTTGGACGCCGCGTAGGGTGCCCAGAAGGCACGCGCCGAGTGCGCTGCGTTGGAAGACAGGATGATCGCTCGTCCAGCGTCGGAGAGCCGCAGCAGGGGGTCGACGGAGCGGATCAGCCGCCAGGTCGAGGTGACGTTGATGGTCATCACCTTCTCGAAGGTTTTTGCTTCGACATGACCGATCGGCGAGATGACGCCGAGCACGCCGGCATTGGCGACGAGAATGTCGAGCTTGCCCCAGCGTTCGTGGATGGCGCCGCCCAGGCGGTCGATACCGGCCATGTCGGCGAGGTCGAGCGGCACCAGTGTCGCCTGGCCGCCGGCCGCCTTGATCTGATCGTCGAGCTCTTCCAGTCCTCCGACAGTGCGCGCCACCGCAATGACATGCGCGCCGGCTGCAGCCAATTCCTTGGCAATGAAATAGCCGATCCCGCGCGAGGCGCCGGTGACGACCGCAACGCGGCCGGAAAGGTCAAGGGTCATGCGATGGATTCCGGGAATTTGACTAACGCTGATGACGGTCCCGCCTACGTCCCGCTCGTCGCCAGCAGCGACAGCGTGCGCACATTGTCGTGGCCTTCGAAGTCGAGCAGGCGGGTCGGATACTGGCCGGTGAAGCAGGCATCGCAGAATTGCGGCTGGTCGTTGTCGCGGCTGGCCTCGCCGACCGCGCGGTAGAGCCCGTCAATGGTGAGGAAGCCGAGCGAATCGACGCGAATGAACTCGGCCATCTCCTCGATCGACATGCGCGATGCCAGGAGCTTCGATTTCTCCGGCGTGTCGACACCGTAGAAACAGGAGGCGCGTGTCGGCGGTGAGGCGATGCGCATATGCACCTCCTTGGCGCCGGCGTCGCGCACCATCTGCACGATCTTCTGGCTGGTGGTGCCGCGCACGATACTGTCGTCGACCAGCACCACGCGCTTGCCCTCGATCATGCGGCGGTTGGCATTGTGCTTCAGTTTGACGCCCATGTGGCGGATCGAATCGCCCGGCTGAATGAAGGTGCGGCCGACATAATGATTGCGGATGATGCCGAGTTCGAAGGGAATGCCTGCGGCCTGGCTGAAGCCGATCGCCGCCGGCGTGCCCGAATCCGGCACCGGCACGACGATGTCCGCCTCGACCGGGCTTTCAACCGCCAGCTCGGCGCCGATGCGCTTGCGCACCTCATAGACGTTGCGGCCTTCCACCGAGGAATCCGGCCGCGCGAAATAGACATATTCGAAGATGCAGAAGCGGGTCTTCTGCGGCTCGAAGGGGAACAGGCTCTCGATGCCCTTGGACGTGACGACGACCATCTCGCCGGGCTTCAGGTCGCGAACGAAACGCGCGCCGATGATGTCGAGCGCGCACGTTTCGGAGGCCAGGATCCAGGCGCCGTCGAGATCGCCGAGCACCAGCGGCCGGATGCCGAGCGGATCGCGGCAGCCGATCATCTTCTTGGCCGTCATCGCCACCAGCGAAAACGCACCCTCGACCTGTCGCACCGCATCGATGAAGCGCGAGTTCAAATCGCGCTCCTTGCTGGTGGCGACGAGATGCAAAAGCGTCTCGGTGTCGGAGGTGGAGGAGAAGATCGCGCCTTGCTTCTGCAGCGCGCGCTGCACGGTCATGGCGTTGGTCAGATTGCCGTTGTGGGCGACGGCGAAGCCGCCATCGGCCAATTCGGCGAAAAAGGGCTGGATGTTGCGCATGCCGGCGCCGCCAGTCGTGGCGTAGCGCGTATGGCCGATGGCGCGGTTGCCTTGCAGGCTGTCGATGACGCGCTGCTTGGTGAAGGTGTCGCCGATCAGGCCGACATGGCGTTCGACATGGAACTGGCTGCCGTCATAGGAAACGATGCCTGCCGCTTCCTGGCCGCGATGCTGCAGCGCATGCAGGCCCAGTGTGACGATGGCCGCGGCGTCCTGCCGGCCGAAAATGCCGAACACACCGCATTCGTCGTGGAAATGGTCGTCGGCCTCGGCGGAAAGCACGTCGTCTGCGTCTGCCATCTTAAGCTCCGCTAAAATCGCCATATAATGCGGGTTCGCGCCGAAAGCAACGCGGGCCGTGCGGTCGTTCACACCATCGTCGGATCCTGACGCCGTTTTCGGCGTCAGTTTGCCGGCGCCGCCGGTGCCGGAGCGTTGTTGGCCGGAGGTGTTGCGTCATTGTCGTCAGGCGCTGGCGTGTTGGCATCGTCGCCGCCCGCCGGAGCATCCGCGGCCGGTGCGTCCGGAGCAGCTGGCGTCTCGGCGGCCGGCTGATTCGGATTGAGCTTCTTGAGAATCGCGTTTTCCGGATCCTCGGGCAGCAGGCTTTCGAGCTTGGCGCCGATCTGCTCCAGCAGCGGCCGCGACTTGGCCTCCGTGACCCAGGCCGGTGCCTTGGCGCCAGCCAGCCAGTTGAAGAACAGCAGTGCGACGGCGACGACCAGGATGCCGCGCGCGGCGCCGTAGAGGAAACCGAGCGTACGGTCGAGCGCGCCGATCCGCGAATCGATGATCCAGTCGGCGAGCTTCATGGTGATGACCGATACGACGATCAGCGCGACGATGAAGACGACGCCGGCGGCGGCCGCCATGGCGATCTTTTCATTCTCGATGTAGGGCGCGAGGTAAGGCACAACCGGCTTGTAGAAGAAGAACGCCGCCGCTGCCGCCGCTGCCCAGGAGACGACGGACAGGACTTCGCGCGAAAAGCCGCGAACCATGGCGAGCATCGCCGAGACCAGAGTGAAGCCGACGAGAATTCCGTCAAGCAGCGTAATCGGCATGTCTTTCGCCCCACTCCATGAGCCGCATTATAGCGCGGAACATCGGGCTCTGAGTCCGATGCTCTAATCTTCTTCGTCCACGCGGCTTCGGCGTGAGCCGGCTATGCGTGCCACGAGGTCGGCAAGCTCGGTCGGCTGGAAAGAACCGGACCCGATCCCCCCGGCCAGTTCCCCGCTGCCCGAAGGCAGAACCGCGCTTCCAAAACCCAGCTTTTCGGCTTCCTTGAGGCGCTGTTGCGCATGCGCAACCGGCCTCACGGCGCCCGAAAGGCTGATTTCGCCGAAATAGACGCAATCGGCGGGAAGGGCAAGAC